>CAZIKS010000088.1:0-14627 GCA_964539795.1 uncultured Pirellulales bacterium | reverse complement strand
ACATTAACGAGACGAGTTACACATTCCCGACGGATATGAAGATACGGTTTATGTGTGATGCCAGCGGTAATCAGGATGATGTTTACATCGATGAAATCAGGGTCTCTGCCAAATAAGGACTGAAGTTTCAATTAAACATGGCTTTTTTCACGCGTGGCGGCTTTGACGGTCGCCACGCTTTTTTGGTATGCGTTTGCTGCCAAGAATCTGGGGCAACGGCTGCTACCGCCCACAAGAAAAACCACAGCTTTCTCTTCCATCGTTCTGCTTTTCAAAGAACAATTATCACTTATCATCGTGCTGGACGGTTCGAACCAAGTACAGTATTGTATTCTTTATATGTCCCGGCAGTTCCGGCCAAACCGCTACAACTTCCACAAGGTCAACCGGTAGTTTTTCAGGCTGATTTTCTTGCTTTTTCCCATTTTGTTTGTAAGCTGGTTTGTAAGCGATTGTTTCGGCTTGCTCTAAGTCTTTGTTTTTGTTGTTCTTATCTTTTTTGTGCATCGGTCTACGGAAATGAAGGTTAGAGGTTCGAATCCTCTCAGGCGTGTTAGGTTTTGAGTCGTTGTCAGATAAAGACATCGGCTTGATCCGGATGAGGCATATCTGGACAATTTTGAAATTACCGCCGCTACGCTCCTTGGCTGGCCGCCGATAACCGACCTTGACCAGGATGACTTTATCGGCTGGGGGGATATTAGAATATTGAGTGAAAACTGGCTTGCTGACTCTCATTCTGAAGGTGATATCAACGGTGATGGTATCGAGAACTTTCTGGATTACGCTGATTTTGTGTGGATTTGGTAAGTTCAATAAAAATAAAGATTTAGCATTGAAGGTTTAACGAAGCGACGGCCTGCAGGCCGTTCTGTTCCCCCGTAATGTCGGATTACGGTCTGCATAAACCCCAAGCTGCTTTCGCACATTTTATTCACCAACTGCCTCTGCCTATATCATTATCAAAGAGTTGTTCAGCCAGCAAAGCATAGCCTTCACTGAGGGGATGGCTGACGTCGGCATAGAATTCGCTGGGCAATACTGAAGGAATGTAATAAGAAATGTTCTTTTCCTTCAGCAAAAGCCCAATGTCCTTCTTGATTTCGCTGTAGGCTGCGAGGCTTTTCTCGTTCAGCATATGCTCATTCAACGGCCCGACAAGAACCAGTACCGTGTTCTTCCTCTCTTTGAGAATTTTAATCAATCGCTGGAACGAACTCCACTGTAGCGATGTCCTAAGCTCGACCCACGGCAAATCTAGTTTGGTAGCGCTTCGTTCAGTCCACATTTTAGGTTCATAATGAAGGTCCCCGGTAAAATCGCCAATCTCTAATGTAAAAACCCTGAAAGGGTTTTCGTATGGGTGTGCCATCGCCCACGCAGGCAGGTTCCTGCCGATACCGTTCTCGTCTTTGAAATAGGCTAACTGCAAGTGTCTTGTCCAGCCGAAGAAAGGTACATTGTGCTCAATAATTATCCCCATTCGCGATGATATCGAAGCGCTGTAGCAGGGAATATTAGGAAAGAACTGTGGGACTAAGCGCGGATGATTGAAACGGAACTCTTTGCTAACTTGCAGGTCGTGTTTTTTGGAACTCATCCATAGAGGATTAAGATGCAGGATAACCCGTTTTTCTGAAATGGCGCCGCCATAGTATTCGATTAAACCGCATAGTGCAGCAGGATGGGTCCCGTCTATTCCAAGGTTGGCAAAGCTGTCCCTGCCCCCCAGTTCGTTTAGATAATGTGCGAGTGTCTGGTCTCTCTTAACATATTGACCCCACATAACTGAATCCCCAATTATGATAGTCTTTTCCTCCGCACAAACTGCTCGGCAATAACAGCTGTAAAACCAATAGTCATTACTCAATTGATATGGAAAACGGTAATCACTCCCAGCTTCGAATTGTTCCACCCCAACCCAAAAGACGGAAACCAAATACAAAAGGATGCCGACAAGACCTAAAGCGAAAATCCATTGAAATGCTGAAAGACGAACTTCATTTGAAGAAAACACAAAAGACTGTCCCGACCCAGCCCGGTGTTTCCTTTCAGCTTCAAATGTTTCCCATTCTGTCATAACGCGCTGCCTTTTGGAACCGATTTCTTCAATCCTAAAACTGTAAATAAATGAAAGCCTGATTGCTCGAAGAGGCAAAGACCATAAGGTAAAGAATCATTAAAACTACGACCCCTGTCCTTACAACTGAGTATCTCAGAATCCACCTGACCCGCGACTCATATACATACTGATATAGCCACACCGAGAATATCATAAACACAAACAATAATGGAAAGTCCGGATTTGCCCCCCCCGTTGTAAATATCCTTGTTACTATAATAGAGGCATCATCCAAGTTTGCCGCGCGGAAGAATATCCATGCAAATGTAACAAAAGCAAAAACAAACACCTGTTTTATAAATTTTGGCACACTCTCTTCGTAAAACCGGCTCCTCTCCAATCCTCTCGTCAGGCACTGAACGACCGCATGCAAACCTCCCCAGACGATAAAAGTCCAGGCCGCTCCATGCCAGAATCCAAGCAGCATCATCGTTACAAATATATTTCTGTATGTGTTGAATTTGCCTTTGCGGTTGCCGCCTAAAGGTATGTAGACATAATCTCTGAACCAGCTTGAAAGGCTGATATGCCATCGCCTCCAGAAGTCCCCAAGACCGGTGGCAAGGTAAGGATTATTGAAGTTGAGCATAATTCGAAAGCCCATCATCCTGCCAATCCCGCGAGCCATATCGCTGTAGCCACTGAAGTCAAAGTATATTTGCCAGCCAAAGGCAAAGGTTGCCAAAATCAAGGCCGCTGATTGATATTCCCCCGGCGTGTCATAGACCTTATCGACATAAAGGGCCAGGCAGTCGGCCAGAGCAACTTTCTTGAAGAGACCCACTATAAACAAGCTAAAACCATCGGCCACATCCTGACCCGAAATATTCAAAGACTCCCGCAACTGACCGAGCAGGTTCTTGGCTCTCTCGACCGGACCGGCCAAAAGTATTGGAAAGAAGGATACAAAAGCTCCATGCCGTATGATTTTCTTCTCCCTTTCCACCTCACCGCGATAGCAATCAACAACATAACCTATCGATTTGAAAATATAGAATGATAAACCGACGGGCAAAAAAATACCGGGAAGCGGCAGTTTATATGACGTCCCAAGTAAAGAAAAGAAAAGGTTCACATTTTCAGTGATAAAGCCGCTGTACTTGAAGAAAACCAGCAGAGAAAGATTATTTATTATGCTCACCGAAAGCCAGATTTTTCTGCGCCTGCTTTTTTCCATTATCGCAAGCGCTGCATAGTCAGCCAGGGTCGAATAAGCTATGAGAATGAGAAACCAGGGCTCCCACCACCCATAAAAAATATACGAGCCAATAAGTATCCAGGCGTTTTTGAACCTCGTTCTCTTCACGGCCAGGTAAACCGCATAGAACACAAGAAAAAAAAACAGAAATATCCAGCTTTGAAAAAGCATCTGTTTAGGTGCCTCTCTCCATCAAAACTCTTATGTGTGCTTCGACCGCATCAGGTAAGTTCTCCAGGTTATACCCTCCCTCAAGAATGGAAACGACCCGCCCCTCGCAGCATCGCTCGGCAAGTCCCTTAACAATCCGAGTCAACTCCGCAAATCCTTCTGTTGTAAGTCCCATCCCTCCGAGCAAGTCCATCTCCTGGGCGTCAAAGCCGGCGGATATAAGAACAAACTCCGGCTCAAAGGCAAGCGCCGCAGGTTTGAGTATCTCTTCGAAGGCCTCCTTGTACTCTGAATCCCCGCAGCCGGCTGGCATAGGCACATTAATATTGTAGTTCAGACCTTTCCCCAACCCCCTCTCAGACTCATCTCCGGTCATTGGATAGAACGGGTATTGGTGCACACTAAAATATAGAACGTTCGGGTCATCGTAGAATGCCGCCTGGGTCCCGTTTCCATGATGAACATCCCAGTCAACTATGAGTACCCTCTCCAAAAGGTATTTATTTTGAATATAGCGGGCTGCAATGGCAATATTGTTAAAAATACAAAATCCCATCGCCGTATCCTCCATTGCGTGGTGACCCGGGGGACGAACTGCACAAAACGCATTTTCAATTTTACTGTCGATAACAGCGTCAACTGCTGAAAGCACTCCGCCAACAGCAGCTACTGCTGCGTCGTAAGATTGCTCTGAGATTGGCACATCCATAGAGTCAAGATATTTAACACCCTTCTGGCAACTCTGTCTGACTCGCTCCACATATTCACGGCTGTGAACGGTAGTAATCCATTCCACTGAAGCTGGCGATGATTCAAGTTCAGACAACTGCCCGTACAATCCCTTATCTTTTAACCTGTTAACTATAACCGTTAATCTCTCCGGAGCCTCCGGATGGCCGCTGCCTGTTAGGTGCTTGATATAAATATCATCGTAAAGAAATCCTGTTTTTGCTTCCTCGGGCATCTGTTCCTCCTTTTGCATAAGTTCCTCGACCAAACCGCTGTGAAATATCCCCCTTACACAACGAAATCCTATGGCATCGCTTGAAAGGCACGTATCATCTATCGAAGGGTCGCTCGAACGGTAGCTCGAACGGCAGCTTTCCGAACTTGAGTTCCATGCACCGCCTCGCAGCGCTTTTTCCTCTCCCTCATCTGGTCCTCTTGGGTCTTTTTCCGGGCTTTCCCTGTAGTAGTTTTCTGAATAATAATCATTACACCACTCTGCAACGTTTCCGTACATATCAAAAAGCCCCCACGCATTGGCCTTCTTTTCGCCAACAGGATGTGTCCTCCCAGATGAATTCTCGGCAAACCACCCATAATCTTTAAGTTTCCGCGAATCGTTACCAAACTCATAGTTCGTATTCGTGCCCGCACGACAGGCATATTCCCATTCCGCCTCCGTCGGAAGTCTGTATCCGTTTGACATAAAGTTGCAGTCCCACGTTTCTTCATCGTAGCAAATATCAAGCCCCTCTGCACGGGAACGCTCATTACAATAAGTGGCTGCATCCGTCCAGTTCATTTGTTCCAACGGATGCTTTGGGTTCTTGAAATGTGAGGGGTCGGAAAGTTCATACTTCCTGAACTGCTCCTGAACTACTTCATATCTGTCCATCAAAAAAGGGCTGACCCATACCCTGTGCACAGGCATCTCATCGGAATCCCCCGCTCTGCTGCCCATCTCAAAGTATCCCCCGTCTATTTTAACCATCTCGATGCCGCTCATGGTCCTGACCACCTGAGGCTCACTGTTGGCATTGTCATCACGGCAGCCGCCAATAATTGCAAAGACAACCAGAGAACAAAACAACGTCCTTCGTTGTCCGGCGGGCCGTTTATTCATCTGGCGTCCTTTCTATTAACTGCAAAGGCTCCACCTCTTTTTCTTGCAAAGGTTCCGTCATTTTTTTCCTCCCCCCTGATTTTCCAGGCTTTGAGCCGGAATCGGTACCCAGTCAGGCTCCTTATTGTGATTCCCATCGAAGGTAACTTTCCTTCGTTTACCCGTCATATCCGCGATATAAATATTCCATCCTTCTGCCATACCTCCGACCTGCTGACCTCCTTTGAAAGGCCCCCAACTGAATGCAACATATTCGCCGTCCGGTGAAATATCAACATGATAAACCTTAAAATGACGCGGGCACGTGGCTACTTTACGAATATTAGCGATCGTACTCCACGGCATCGGGGCCTTCAGGTCGATATCGGCGACACATAACTTCCAATCCGTCTCACCCCAGGCAATCTTCTTCCCATCGCTGCTTATGTCCGGCCGGCAACCCATCACTCCCCATTCTTTCAAATCAATGACTTTTTCACTATCGGCTTCAATAGCTATGATGGTATCACTGTATTTCATACTTCCTTGTACGGCCCCGACAAACCATTTGCCGTCGGTCGACCAGCAAATGGCATAAAGGTGTTTTATAGATTTATTTGGATGCTCTCTGTATTTACCGCTCTCGAGGTCATAAAAATAAAGTCCCGTGGTTGCATATTCTTTGGTAGTGTAGCGGCTGTACTCTCCCTTAAGATAGGCAATCGTTTTCCCATCCGGACTCCAGCAGGGCTGCCGCGCATTATTGGCAACTTTGACCCGACCGCTGCCGTCAATATTCATATAATAGACATTGCGAACCTTCCTTTTTTTCCCCCGTTCATCGGCAACAAAGCATATCTTGCTCCCGTCCGGCGATACATGGGGATACATCTCATTAACACGGGGCGTCAGGGTCAGATTGACCGGGTTTGAGCCGTCCGCATTTATCATAAACAACTCCCAGTTAAGCCTGCCGTCGGTTTCACGGTAGGTCTCGTACACAATCTTAAAAGGAATTTTTTCTGGTTGCAGTCTGGACCTTTTCTGAGACGCTAAAGTAACTCTGTCCATTGAAAAAAAACTTAGCAGCAGCAACAAAAAAATGCCTATACTCTTTACGTACACATCCCCTCTTCCAAAATACCATTTTCGTAACATTTATATTTCTTCCGATAAGTAAATTTCCACGCCCTTACGGACGTGGCATTTTCCGGGACGGGCTAAGCCCGCCCGACTTCGTCGGGTACTTCCATCTACGGGCTTACGCACCGTAGTATTACGAAGGAAGAATAAAACCTGTCTTAATGCCAACTGCCTGTTTCTTTATTCTAAACCGACACTTCTCAAACAACCTCTGTTCTGCAATCTCGCACCCCCTTTAATTATCATAATACTCAAATCAGCCGCTAAATTCAACTTTATTTAGGCAGGTTGCCCCCGAAAGCCTTAAATGCTTCTGGTCTTAAAGAAGGTCTTAATGGGGGGTAGTTTAAATGCCGGCTGCTTAAACTCTAACACAAACAGCCCTGCCCCGATTTCCCGCATTAGCAATGCTTTTTAACCAGCCATCCCGCCTTCGTTCAACACTGATTCTTCGCCTCTTCATCAGCGTCTTTTCACCCGCCACAGTAAACCGGCACTAAATAAGGCCCATCCGGCAAAACGAGAACTTTCGCATCAGGACAATCAGCCATTATTTTATCTATCGAATACTGCACCATCCGCCCGGCATAATCTGCTTCATCTTCTCCCGTTGCCGGCTCAATTTCTCCGCCCACATTTCTCTCCGGTATCACCTCACTCGATAGTAACCTCAATCGTGGCGAGCACAAATACAGTTTCTTGGTGTCCCCCAGTTTGCGAAAAACCTTCGCCCACATCTGCGCCTCCCACTGCTCGGGAACAAAACTCCAATCATCGGACAAAATTTTCTGGCAAAACCCCTCCGCTCCCAAACGCCCAAGAAGCGCCAGCATATCCTTGTAATTCTGCCCCCCTACCGGGTCAGGGTCGCTTAATTTCCCTAAAAGGATTATCTGTCCCCCCGGCTTCACTACACGCGAGGCTTCATAAGCCGCCTTAGCGCACTGATAATGATTGACGCCTACATCACCTGCCTGAGTTAAAATCACATCATACAATTCTCTGACCTCTGCTGAAACATAACTGCTGACACACTCTACCGCCGCCAGATGCGATTTCTCTAAATCACCGCTGAAAACACCTGTTATCCGTTTATGATTATCAATCGTAACATTAACTGCAAAATCCACCCCCGCCATCTTCGCTATCTCCAATGACTCTTGATGACACGGATTCCCTTCAAGAACAAGACTCGTTGCCCGCTCGTCATTCAGTATCGAAGCAGAATGGAACCCGTATGCCACACTCAGCCCGCAGATACCCGGGCAAATCGCCTTCCGCCCCCCTGAAAAGCCCGCCATAAAATGAGGCTCCACCACACCCGTTGCGATTTTCAATTCCGCATCCAGATAATAACGGTTGACAGTCACATCGGGCGTCCTCTCGGTACTCCCGATTGAGCGTAACATTGTTCCGTCTTCTGCCAAATGATTGATAACAGAAACGCCCTCTTGAAAAGCCGCTCCCCCTAACATCTCTCTGATTTCCTCCTCCCTCATCGCTCGGTGCGTCCCGCACGCTATAATAATCTTGATATCCCCAATGCCGTTTTGCTTAAGCGTATCTATTATAGGTTTCAAAATACCGTCCGCCCCGCTGTAAGGTACCGGCCGGGTATTATCCGACACCACAACGGCCGCATTTTTACAGCCCTTAGCCAAATCGCTAAGCGGTGCGCTTCCAATAGGCTCGACCAAACTGCTCATTATCGCCCCCGCCGCATCAGATAAACGCTCTGCCTTTTCCAGAGTCAGCTCATCAGATAACTCCGGCACATTGACCTTCACCTGCTCTTCACCATATTGCAGCCAGACACTTTTCATAACCAAAAACCTCTGTACCCTCTAACCTAATCCCCTGCCTCCCGATAAGTTTGCAAAATATCCGAAATCATTTTGCTCACCGTGTAATTCTCTCTCAAATATTCTTGTCCCCCCCGGGCAAGTTCTCTGGTCAATTCTCGCCTGTCGAATAAACGCTGCAGGCTCCCGTATATACTAAGTTCGTCCTCCGGGTCGAATACAACTGCCGTTTTACCATCGATAATCAAATCATCGACGCCGCCTTTGCAACCTGCTACAGCCAAACCAAGGCTCATTGCCTCTAACAATAATGGGTCAAATGATGTATTTGCAGCAAGCCGTATGAAAATATCCCCGACTGCAATAACAGAACGCCACGGCTTCAGTAGTGGCACAATGGTAACCATATCAGAAAGCCCCAGTGCTTCCAGCAATTTACGAACTTGACTTTCCTCTGCCCCGTCTCCTATTATCACTAACATAAACTCCCGCCCGTCAATCGCAAGATGTCTTAACGCACCGAAAACCTTCTCGAAATCGTCCGCATCATCAAGACCATGGGCTATCACCACGCTCACCGGCTGGCTCGCATCACAAAAATGTCCCCTACTCTCGCCGACAAACGCCCCCATATTCACCTGAACAATCCGTCTTGCAAGTCTCGAAGAAATACCCGCTAAATTGGCCGCTATACTTTCAGCCGGTACGGTAATTCTCGCGCAACGACTCGATGAAACAAAGAACTGAAAATACCTCTTCTGAAGTGAATTAACCGTCAAAACATAAGGAAGACTCAATAGATGAGACAATCTCCTCACTTGCAGTGCCTTACTTTCGCACAAACAGTGCAGAACCGTGGGCTTGAATTTCTCAAGTTTCCCACCAAGAAGCTTCCGGTTATAATGCCCCATAAACGGCAAATCAATAACTGGATGCTGGATAATCTCAACCGATGGAGAGACAATACCATCCAAATCGCAATTCGGCGGGCAAACCAGCGCAACCGGTATCGACTCAGCCGCTAATCCCACAAGTAGATGTTCTAAAAACATCGGGTAATCAAAAATTGTACTTTCCGACGCAATCAAAACCGGCCGAACCGTCTTCGCATTGACCCCCTTCTTCGCCGATTTTGTCTGCTCTCCGTTCATATTCTTAACTCAAAAACAATTATCTCTCGTACACTTAAAAAATATCATAAAACTCAAATCACTACCTGACATCGAAAGTATATTATCGAAAAACCGTTTAATTAGCCACTATAAAAATCAAATTCCATCCACACCAGCTGTCCAGTACAATTACAGATGGTTTTGCTAAACTATTGCCTGTAAGTTATGGCCTGACAACAAGCATTACCCCCTGACGTCCCTGCTCCGTTCTCTGTCGTCTGTTTTCTGTCCTCCTTCATCTCTCCTGCCGACCTCACAACGCATCATTTCTGAAATCTTCCAGGCTTTGTGGAAAAGATAAAATAAAAAACACAACAGAAAAATTAAAACCACACCAGCGACACCAATGATGGCTAACAACCGGGGTTCGCTCTTTTTGACCGCAGTCAGCCCGGGTCTTAACATTACCTTACGTCTGCTTGAAGGACAAATTAATACCGTACTATCAAAGCCGGTCTGTTTATAAAACGGCAGAAAAGTATAACGCTCCAGTTCATTTTCACCTGATGGTATATAAATTGACAAACCTGAACACGAGGCTTCGGAACCCTCTTTGACATTCCGAAAGCTTTTTTGCACGACGACATTTCCCTCATACCACTCTAAAAATCTCAAAAGCTCTTCACCGCCGACATCGTTATTAGCTAGGTCAAGCGCCTGTAAATAAGACTTCAGGTCGTAATAACTCTCACCGGCAAAGACGAACATTCTCAGGCAGCGCCCTGGTGCATCCAGACTCGGCGCCTCCCGGAAAGTTTTCACGGCCGCTTTTAACTTTTCGGGCAGTCTCTTCAATTCGCTGTTGTTGACCAGGGCATACACAAGATAATCATCATCTTCGTCCATAATAATTCGTGCAAGAGCATCGCCGCCAATATCACTATTCTCCGCCGCTGAAGTCAACATTGCGGTATAGTAAGTATTAGGAGCGCCAACACTCACCGGAGAAGCCAAAATATAGTCAGCCGAGTCCACGAAGTTACAAAGGTTCTGGACCGACCCCCGGCCGCACTGCTGAAGAAACAGCAACCTCACTTTCCCGCCGGTTTGTTCATTGAATTCCACAACTATTTTACCCGCCTCGGATGACCGAAGCCATTTGCCTGAAACAAACTGTTTATTCTCGTCCTTGTTCTTAAATGGCCTCTCGTCACTGCACATCTGGTTCAGTCTCCCCCCGTGATTCGGAAATATCACCGCGTAATTCTCCGCATCCCATTTCTTCTCCACCCATTCAAAATACTTTCTCAACTCACCCTCATCTGCGCTGTCCTCACTATCAAGGATAATTTCTTCCCTCTGTACTTCTCCCTCAACACGACGCATAGTAATGCGTCTTATACCACCGCTATCCCCAAAATCCGCCTGAACCACTACCGCAACTTTTGAATTTACTATCCCCTTTTCTAATTCCTCTAATACCTTCTGCCCCCACATACTAAGGTTGTTGTCCAAAGACATATAATATACAAATAGCCATTTGTATCCCGCCCCTTCGACCACGTTTGCCCCGCTGCCGTCAATATTGTTTACATCCGCCCGGCAAAAAACCGGCCAAATCAGACACGCAAAAGCAAAAATCAATTTTTTTATCATAATGCTCCGTTCAAAAGCTGTTCGTGCCCCTGTACCCAGGGCATAAGCATGTGAAAGCCTCCGTTATCCGTTCTTCTCATAGGGGAAAAACGCCGACCACGGCGTTTCCGATAACTCCACCAGCAGCTCCGCCAAACCTTCGGCGTTAAGTTTCATAAACTTCTCTGCCTTCTCCGGTGTCGCTTTCCGCGTTTCCCCAACCGCCCCCTCCGGAACATATAAATGCCACGGCTTCACCCACCTGACATTAGGATTATCAAGGGCCTTCACAATATGCCGCTGCGACTTAAACTCCGCAAGTTTATCTTCCCGCAACAGCCCCGGCCGTTCCGCCATTGCAGCAAGTACCTCAAGCTCGCCGCCGTGGTCGCTTTCATGCTCTAAAAGTTCCGCAGCCTTGGGCAACGGCCAATAAACCGCACATACAAAAGCCCGCTCTTCCGCACCAGCCGTCCCAGCTATCCCCCGATGAGACCACTCCCGAAGGAACGCCTCGATTACGCTGTAGTTGCCCCCGTGAACGTTCGCTATTACAATCTTGCGCACACCCTGCCGCTCGATTTGCTCGCAAATATCTCTCAGCACCCGCATAAATGTCTTCACGCGAAGGCTCAGGGCAAATTCATATCCGGAAAAATTCACATCCAGTGATATCGGCAATACCGGATAACACAGCGCCCGCGCACCACACATATTTGCTGTCATTGTCCCGTTTTCTGCAAAGGACTTCGCCTCTATCGTATCTATCCCGTATGGAAGGTGCGGCCCGTGAGGCTCCGTCGACCCCACCGGAACTACAACAACCTCAGTATTAAAACCGCGAACCTCATCCATAGTCATCTCTTCTAAAATACCCATTCTCGGTTTTCGTCCATTCTCAGCCATCAGATATCTCCTGACAAAGCAAAATTAACCTTCTAAAAACATAATCTTTTGATTCTAACAGCCGACAAACCTCTTTTCAAGCACCGATTTCCACAGATGCTGTTGTGAACAGCCATTATATCCCCTTGTCAATAATCCCCCATTTGCTTGCTCTCTGCCTTTTACATAGCCTGCATTCTAACCCAAGACAGTCTAAAAGGCATTAATTTGCCCTTTTTTTCCTTGACTGTACGGCCAATAAGCGTATAATAAATATGGTTAATATTTTAGTGGCTGTGCAAGGCGAATGGTCACTGAGGAGAGTTGTCAATCCCTTAAGTTTCCATTTTGTGGAGCATCTTATCGGCTGATTATGCAAATTTATCGAGGTAGAGCAATGAGAACTGCGGGAATAGTAATCTTCGTATTGTTAGTGGGTATTCAATGTACAACTGCTTCGGGAGAAATTATCTACGTTGATGCTGATGCTTCTGTTGGCGGGGATGGCTCGAGTTGGGCTGCAGCATTCAAGTTCCTCCAGGACGCATTGGATGATGCAGCAAGCGATGACGAAATACGGGTTTCGCAGGGTATTTATACACCAGATAGTAACTCAGACAATCCAACCGGCAGCGGTGATCGTGAGGCTACGTTTCAGCTTCTTAACGGTGTGGCTCTTAAAGGAGGCTACGCAGGCTATGGTGAAACCAACCCGGATATTCGTAATAACAAACTATATGAAACATTTCTTAGTGGTGATCTATTAGAAAATGATACGGTAATGGTAGATCCGCGGTATCACAACAACCTTCCCTCACGCGGTGATAATAGCTACAACGTTATAACTGCCAGCTACACGGATGCAACCGCTATTATTGATGGATTCACGATAATTGGCGGAAACGCGACTGAATACGGAGACTATAATGCCCGAAACGATTACGGGGGCGGATTAAGTAATCACAAAGGCTCACCTACCATTTCGAATTGTATATTTTTAGCGAATCGTGCCATTAACGGGGGAGCCGGAATGTATAATATCGACGGAAATCCGACAGTGATTAATTGTGTATTCGAATTGAATTCTGCAGGTATTGGTGGGGGAGGTGTGTACAATGACTCCTGCAATCCGATTTTTAACAAATGCACCTTTTACAACAATTATGCAACAGACATGGGAGGTGGTATCAGGAACCGCAATTATGGGATTCCGATTTTAACACATTGTACCTTTATCGGCAACCGTGCCGAAAATGGCGGAGCAATCCATAACGATTGGCACTGTCATGTACCTGTGAACAATTGTGTTTTTGTCGGTAACGCTGCAGCTAATGATGGTGGAGGAATTTATAATGAACGCGTTAGTGCACCTAAAATGCTTGGATGTACCTTTGCCAGTAATACTGCCGGTAATTATGGCGGAGGTATATTTAACTTGTACAATATCAGTGATCACTATCCCCCACCAAGATTAACCAATAGCATCCTTTGGGGGAATATAGATCGCAAACAATCTTCTTATAAATCTCAAATTTATGGTGGAAATACAGTTATTACCTTTTCTTGCATCCAAAATGGAAACCAGGATTCAGGCAATATTAATTTAGACCCAAACTTTGTTCTTAATCCGGATAATGGGGGTGATGGCTGGGGAGATAATCCGTTTACGCTCACGATTGACGAGTCGCTCAACGATAATTTCGGCAACGTGCAGTTAGAATTTGGTTCTCCATGTATTGATATTGGTAATAATACACCATTTGATAGCATACCAGAATATGATCTTAGCAATAAACTCAGAATTGTTGATGGTGACAATGACGGAGTCCCTGTCATCGACATGGGAGCATTTGAGTATGCCTGTGAAGGAAATATTGATGTGATAACAGTTGCAGTCGATATCAAACCTACAAGTTGCCCCAATCCATTAAATGTCAAAAGCAAAGGTGTTCTGCCTGTGGCTATATTGGGAACAACGGATGTTAATGTACTGGATATTGATGCAACGTCTATTCAATTAGCTGGTATCAGTGCTATTCGTCATAGCTATGAAGATGTAGCTGCTCCGATTGCTGACAATAATGACTGCAACTGTACAACTGATGGTCCCGATGGTTTCCTTGACCTTACGCTAAAGTTTAAGATTCAGAAAATTGTAGAAGCGGTAGGCGAAGTCAGTAACAATGATGAGTTGAGGTTAGAGCTTACAGGTGTACAGTTCGGCGAAGAACCTTTGGAGGGAGCCGATTGTATCCTTATCAAGGGCAATCACAAGCCCTTTAACAAAGCGGATATTAACAAAGATGGTGTAGTTAATTATGCCGACTTTGCTGAATTTGCTGATAACTGGCTACGGTCGAGCATTGTAGACGAATAACCGTCTACTCTCTTAGTTCTCGACCTCGCTGCGTTTTTGTACCGAAGTTATTGCAAAATGAGCAGGCACTTTTGCGGCTGACTTTTTATCCTCTACTCTGCCCCTGCACATGTGAAGCATAACTTGCCTATTTTAACATTTGTGTTCGTTTTTGAATCGGGTGTGCTATTTTGTACGTTTTTTTGCACAAAAACGAGTCATTTTTCCGCTTTTTTTCGTTTTTGCGTCTTTTTTGACTCTTTTTGACTCTTTTTCCCGCTTTTTTCCAAGATTGAGCGCGAGTTTTCGTTCAAATGCAAGGCTTGCAGTTCCGGCCGAGCGGAGTCGTACTGTAGTACTTCGAGCATCGGCCGG
>CAZIKS010000087.1:0-14706 GCA_964539795.1 uncultured Pirellulales bacterium | reverse complement strand
GGCTCAATGTATGCCCTTGCCATAACGGCAGCGTCCAGCCCGGGGCGTGGTGTTTCTGCGAGTATTTCTTCTGTCTCAGCAGCCACATCCATCGCTGAAGCTGTTTCGGGGGCTTCGGCTTCCTCTTCGCCTTCAGGTGTGTAAATTTCATCGAGAATGCCGCCTAATGAAGTGTCATCAGCCTGTAACGAAAGGTCTAATAAGCCCGACCCGCTGCCGAAACTGTCGAGATTCACATCCTCTTCGATTTCCTCCAGTGAAGCCTCACCCGAGCCTGAGCCCATCAAAGGTGATTCACCCGCAGCTGAGCCAGCCATAGGCATTTGTCCGGTTCCAGATAGAGCTGTTTCGTCGGGTGTAATTTTGGTCTCAGCCATAGTATCGTCAGTGGCCTGATAAGTGCTCTCGGTCTCGCTGAGAAGGTCGATTTCCTGGTCGGTTATGGCAGTTTCGGCGCCGGCCATCTCACTTTCTACGGGCATTTCGCCTTCTACGGGAATCTCACTTTCTATGGGTAGTTCGCTTTCTATGGGTAGTTCGCCTTCTGCGGGTAGTTCGCCTTCTGCGAACATCTCTTCATGAACTTCTTCGGTCAGTTCCGGGGCAAGTGAAATTTCCTCCTCCAGAACCTGCTCTTCCGGCATAAGTGGTTCCGGGACCAGCGGTTCTTCGGGAGTTAGAGCTGCTTCTTCTTCCATCAGCGGTTCCGGTGCCGGCGGCTCTTCCGGAGCGGCAGCAGCAATTTCGGCCATCAAGGCTTCAACCTCATCAACCTTAAACAGGAGATTTGGGCCGTCCCGAAACTCTCGCAACCTGCCCTGGCGGACTATCTGTTTTATCTCTTCCTCTGTTTTTTGAAGTTTCTCAACAACTTCCTGTAATGAGTAGAACATACCAGCCATAATTACCTATCCTCCTGCATGTTAAATTCCTGCCTTACTTACCTTTTTTAACTTTTCTGACAACCCTTAAAAAGCCTTATTATACTTAATCGTCCAAATGGGTGCTGTTAGGCCCAATTATTTCCAAAATATTTATAATAGAATCCTGCTGCTTTTGTTCTTCCAGTTTGCCAAATTCTTCCAGAATTTCCTTTACCTGCTGCGGTTTCGGCTCTGCTGTGTTGTACTGCTGCAGAAGTCTATCATATTTCCAGCATCTTGCCGCCAATAGTTCAAGCCGTTTCTGGTTGGGTCCCCTGCTGTTTAACCTGTAAATCCACATAGTCTGTGCGATAGTATCGACCATCGCAATACCATAGCTGTCACGTTCAAGCTGAACCGGAATTACTAAAATATCTCCCTTGTTGCCGGTTTGCAGTTTTGCCTCGGCTGTTGCCGGTGAGCCCAACCTGCCAGCTATCACGTACAGACATAGCAATATCAGAAATACAAGCGCCGACAGCAGCCACCGTCTTTCAGTTCCGTGTCTCATAATTTTTACTGTTTCTCTTGGGCTAAAAAACAGTTGTTATGCTGAAATTGTATCTTATTCGCTGTAAAAATGCAAGGAGTTTTTATGAAAATGGCTTTGTTAAGAGCTGAAAAGCAATACAGATTTTGTTGCAGCCGTGAACTATTTTGTGTAAAATACACTGTTCGATACGGATTATCCGTGTTTTTTGCCAATGAAATGGCATCTGACAATAACGATGCTGTAAAAACACCGAATTACCGGGGTGTAGCTCAGCTTGGCTAGAGCGCCTGCTTTGGGAGCAGGAGGCCGTAGGTTCAAATCCTATCACCCCGATATTTTTGCCCTGTTGCCAGATGGTGACAATAGGGCTTTTTTTATGCCTAAAAGTGGGTTTTCTGAGGTACTTAACTGCAAAGAAGTCATTCTGTTGTAACTCTGACATTGCCAAAGAATGACATTTAATCATAAACAATTCCAAAAATTTGTATATGTATATGTACATGTGAAATTACCTATCTTAACTCGCTGTCCTTTTACGTTTGACTTTTTTAACAGCCTTTTCAGGCCCCTGTAAACTCTCTATGGCTGATATATCTTATAAAGTGCATAAAACCCGTATTGCTCCCTTATCTTGTCCGTTATCTGCTTCTGATAACGGCCGAATATCACGCTGCTAACCTTCTCCAAATGTCCAAAAACTATCGCACAGCTCTTTCTCATTTTCTTTTTCGACTTATCCATAAATTGTTTCCCGCCTCGTTTTTTCATATGTTTTTCTCTTTTCTCCCTTTTTTCCCCGCTCAGGTTCTTCGAAGATTGACTGTTATGATTCTTGAATAAAGAAACCCCCTTTTTTCACTACCTCCTCGTACTCACCTTTCGATAACAATACAAATTCACTCAGTTCCGCCTTGATATCTTCATCCCGGTAATTATCATAATCAAGTTCTTTCGCACCTTTTGTCTTTAATGCGCCGCGCTGCGGCTTCCTTATCAGTTAGATAATATGTAGGTCATCCATCAATCGGTTATAATTTGCGAGATCCAAAAAACGCGAATACTAACCCTATTTGAAAGGATGACCTATGAAAGCTACATTATCAAACAAACAAAAATGGTTCAACAAAATTAATCTCACAGCAGATGACGAACTCTACGTTGGCATTGACGTACACAAAAAATCATACCACATTGCATTATGGCTCAATAACGCACCTGCAATTAATTTCGTTATGCCCCCGGACAATAAAAAAGTCGTCAAGATGCTGTTAAAAGTCCGAATCGCCCTAAAATGCATCGTTTACGAAGCTGGACCAACAGGATACAACCTCGCGCGGGCATTACAAAAAGATAAGCTGCCTGTACAGATCATCGCACCCTCCATCACTCCAAGACCCGCCGGTAAACAAACAAAAACCGACACAATCGATTGCAGAAAACTCGCCAAATTCGCTGCCAAAGGATTATTGAGAAAAATCGCCATCCCAACCAGGCAACAGGAAGCAGACAGGCAACTAACCCGCTTACGCCAGCAACTCGTGGAAAAACTCAGACGGGTAAAAATACAAATCAAAAGTTTCCTCCTGCAGCACGGCATTCAAGAACCAGACGGCCTGACCTCATGGTCTGGCCGGGCCACGACAAAACTGAAAGACATACAACTATCAAACCAATTAAAATACTGTCTCGACATGTTGCTCAAAGAACTTGCCTTCCTCACTGAAAAACTAAAAGAACTCGAAAGTAAACTAAAGGAGTTGTTCAATAAAAAACGATATACTCAAAAAATCAAAATACTCAAAATACATCCCGGCATCGGACCAACCATCGCCGGACAGTTTGTCACCGAAATCTTTGACCCTAAAAGGTTCAAAGACAAAACAGAAATTGGAAAATACGTCGGCCTTTGCCCGCAAATCATTCAAAGCGGGCAAAAACTACGCGATGGACCAATACTCAAAACTGGACGTCCACAGTTGCGATGCAATCTCGTCGAAGCGGCGTGGACCTGGATAAGAAAAGACAGCCACGCCTACAAAACCTACTGCAGAATAAAGGCCAATACCGGCCATCAAAACAAAGCCGTCACTGCTATGGCTCGAAAACTGGCTGTTAACCTCTGGAAAATGCTCTGTGACCATAAACCCTATATCCGGCAGGCTTAGGATAACTAAGACTATTAGTTAAAGATCTCGATGATTAAAGGATAAACCTGATGACTCATATAGCTCGTTCTCGCCTGAATGACTACGATTGAGGGCTGGTATTTCTAAATACGATGTTTAGATGGTAGCATTCAAGCGATAAATGCGAATCCTTAAAATGTGCCGCGAGCACGAATGGCAGCCTGAGCTGAATAGTCATTGGATAAGAATTGATTGATATGAAAATATAAAAAAACAAATTATAACCGTTGACGCCTGACCTCATAGCAGCCCCCGAACGACAGTTCGCGGGGTTCTATTCCATTGCCGGGTCTAACTTATTGCCCACCCACCGTGGGCGTTGATTGTTTTGTTAATCTGCTTCTACTTTCGCAGGGCCGCTAAAGCTTCGACAACTTCTTTAGATTTAGCTTCAATCATATCCAGCAATTTTCTGGTGGTGGAGGCGGTGCGATATTCGGGTTAACTGCTTTTAAATCATAAACTGAATTTTCAATTTCTTCTGCCTTTTGAGTTAGTTCCCTCGCCTGCTTCGATAATTCTTTTATCTGCACTTCGGCTTTTTCTATCGCTTCTTTGTCGCGTGTCTTTGCTTTTTTAAGCTCAGCGAGTTTTTCTTTCCATTGTTCAGTCTGCTGTTTTTTCTTTCTTGCCTTGTCCTTGAGAGGTGCAGCCTAAGGCCAAAGTTGCTCCTTAAGCCAATCCTCTGCCAAGGCGGCAAAGTCCTTGAGGTCGATTTTGCCGTCCACATACGGGTCTTTGGGCGACAGCAAAGGTACTAACGGCTGCCGTATCTCGCTCTTATCAGCAAGGTGCACTATCTGGGCGTGCGACAGTGCCTGGTTATAGATTCTAAATTCATCCAGTTTGCCTCTGTAAACAGGAATTGTGGCGTCGGTCTTCGAGCCAATAGTAAATTCCTGGATACCGTCCATTGAATGGAAGTTTTCTCTGTTCTGAGCCACCAACACTCCGTTACGATATATGTCCTGGAAACCTTCGTTAGCATTCTTGACGAAAGCATAGTGATTCCACTGGTCCTGCCAATCCGCAGAATCTGCACCACCCCAGCGCATCTCATCCCAATTGGGGTCATCGCCGGCCAGCCAATTCACGTTACCATCGGTATCCGGACAAATGGCGCGAACTACGGGCATTGGCATCAGTTCAGCGTTTCTGCCCTCAAAGAGCGTGGCACTGTTCAACGGCTGCGGCTGTGCATAGATATCCCCCTTTACCCATACCGAAATGGTTATCTGGTCGTCGATATTATCAAACATGCCCACATCATTTGGAAGCGAGACATTAACAAGACCATTAAAGTCTAAACAACCACCGTCATACCCAGAATAATCCCAGGCATCATCTACACTCACCGTTGCAGTATAGTTATTGCCGGAGAAGTCGTACGCATTGTAGCCCGAAGTTTCATTAAACTTGTACCACACAACCAGACTCTCTTCAGGGGTCTGCGACGCCTGCACAGCGATGACATTGTAATCACTGACAAGCCAATTATCCGCCATAGTCCCCACATCTGTGAGGTTAGTAATACAATCTCCACTAAAATCTGCTGGCGGTTGTCCTGTCCCGGATACACATCTGGGCGGATACAACCGGATATCATCCAGATACATTGTTCCTGAACCACCGGGAGTTGGGTAGTTTCTGTCACCGAAGCCAATACAAACCTCCGTGATATTGGCCAGGTTTACGTCATCCGTAACGACAAACTCCTGCAGGTCAATATTCCATTGGTGCCAGATTCCACTTTTTAAGTCATTTGTATCGTCATATGACACCACTGCGGTATGCTGAGGAGCGTCCCCATCACTCAAAGCCACATACATTTGCTCGGCGTCATTAGCAGCGTTGCCCCTGAACCACATCGATATTGCCTCAAGGTCAAATTTTGTCCAATTCTGCGTGTCAGGATACATACGAGAGACCTCTGAATAATATGGCCCAGTGGAGTTTTCGTAAGTAATCTTCATAGCCTTGTCGCCATAGTGATATGGGTACGTGGAACGATACACGGACGCCCGGCCGCTGGGCAGCCATACAACGTCCAGATTTGGTTCCGGGGGGCCATAAGATTCAAAATCGTCCACTAAAATATGGTCTGCTGTTGTAAAACTCCAAATATCTCCTTTCCATATATTGGGGTCAGTTTCATTGACCTCGTCGATTCGCCAGTAATACGTTACGCCTAATTCAAGGCCTCCTATGCAATGGCTGTTAGAATCCTGCCTGCCCCGGCCTAGGGAGGTGTTCGGATCATTGGCATCGTTCACATCGTTCGGACTGGTACCCAGGTACACATCGTGTGAGTTAGCATCGGTTCCGGGCTCCCATTCGATGTTCGTATTTGGGTCTACATCATTAGCCTCATTAGTAGGGGTTGGGTTACCTGCCTTTTCAGAGACCACTTCAACGTCTGCATGGAATTCGAAATCTTCAGTGTAGAATCTGGAAAGTGCCTGGTATATTCCTACTTTAGAAGCATGAACGTTCAGGTCCATAGTAAAGGCATATTGCTGTCCTACCGTAAGCAGTCCCGGCTTTCTAAAGTTATCATCGACCGGTTGCCTGGTTATATCTACAAGGAAGACTGCTTTGGACATAGAATGTCCTTCTGCAGGATTTGTCCACTCTGCGAATGTTGCGTTGACATTAGCGCTGACAGAAGTATCAAAGCTTCCCGTTATCTTGAGGTCGCTGCCGGTTCCAACTAATTCACCTATAAGATAGCCGGTCAGAAAACCCTGAACCACATTTCCCTGTTCTCCGGGTTCACCTTGCACAGTGAAAAAATTACTTAGAGAAACAGTAGTGGTAGCATTCTCTGAGCCCCAGGACCCGGGCCATAATGTCGGACTGACGATTGCTGTCGCTTTTAATTTGTGTGGTTTTGCTTCGCTTTCACCCGAGCCATATTTGCTTTTCACTGGGGGAGGGGTATTAAATTACCATTCACCCCATTCGATAGAAACCGCGTTAACAGAAGGCGGCAATAAAAGACACATTGTGAGTACGGTCAATAAGAACATTGAACGGGTCGGTATTTGTTGCATTTTGGTCTCCTCCTTTTTTTTGTTAATTTTGCAAAAGTATCCTGAGATATGCCATATTATAACGGTCTCTCGTATCAGGATAGCTTTCGATAGTTTACCTCCTTCTCGTCAAAATCTGACTTTGCATAATACTCGACTGCACCACCGGACAGTTAGTAATTTGCCAAAGCATTTTTTAACTTACCGAGTTTACATACATAAGTCAGGAAAATTATGGGCCTTTTTGCACTTTTTTTAGTAATCGCAGTAGCAAGAGACAATATGCTATACGCAGTTCAAAGCACTAAATATAAACTTGCAAGGTTTGGGGTTTTGGGCTATAAAAGGGCTGAATTTTTTCCGGATGTGTTTTTAGAACAAAGGACAGACTATGCGATACAGCGAAATGCTAATACCGACGGTGAAGGAAGTTCCGGCAGATGCGGAGATAACCAGCCATCGGCTGATGATTCGTGCGGGGCTTATGCGCAAGATAGCGAGCGGGACGTATGCGTACCTTCCTTTGGGGTGGCGCTGCCTGCAAAAGGTGATTAAGATTGTTCGTGAAGAGATGAATAAATCGGGGGCACAGGAAATCCTGATGCCGTCGGTACAGCCGATAGAACTTTGGCAGAAGACCGGACGCGATGTTGATTACGGTGAAACGATGGCAAAATTCACCGACAGGCACGGCAGGACAAATGTTCTTGCACCAACAGCGGAAGAAGTGGTAACGAGTATCGCATCAAATGAAATAAAGTCGTACAAGCAACTGCCGATGAATATCTACCAAATCAGCTTCAAATTTCGTGACGAGTTTCGGCCACGATTCGGAGTATTGCGCAGCCGTGAGTTTATTATGAAGGACGCATACAGCTTTCATACGGGTGAAGAAAGTCTCGATGAGACATATAAAGTAATGTACGAGACATACTGCCGGATTTTTAAGCGGTGCGGGCTCGCTTATGTGATAGTCGAGGCAGAGTCGGGAGAGATGGGGGGCAACGGTTCTCACCAGTTTACGGTGCCTTGCGAAAACGGAGAAGATTTAATCATTTATACCGAAGATAACTCATACGCGGCAAACCTTGAAAAGGCGGCGGTTGATGCGGCGGCGAAAGAAAAAACCGAAACGAAAATCGGCCCGATGGAGGATGTTCATACTCCGAACGTGGGAACAATTGAGGCGGTGTGTGATTTTCTGAAAACCGAGCCTAAAGATATGGTTAAGACGCTGATATATTCGGCCGGCGATGAAGTGATTATCGGTGTGGTGCGAGGCGACCACGAAATCAATATGGAAAAGCTGACGCAGGCCGTGGGCGGAAAGCATATCGAACTGGCTGACGAAGCGACTATCGAAAAGGTTAGCGGGGCGAAGGTTGGTTTTGCCGGGCCGATGGGAAAGGCGGAGAAAGTTTCGAAAATGATAATCGATTATTCAGTTGCGGCGATGGCGGTGGGCATAACAGGGGCCAATAAGACCGATTACCATAGGAAGAACGTTGTGCCGGGGCGAGACTTTCCGCTGGAAGGGGACAATATTATCGTTACCGACATTCGCAATGCGGTCGAGGGCGATACTCATGACGGCAAAAAGCTGCTGTTTAAGAGAGGTATAGAAATCGGACAGGTTTTTAAGCTTGGTACGAAATACAGCGAAAAACTCGGGGCAAAATTCCTGGATGAAAACGGTAAGGAAAGGGTGTGCCCGATGGGGTGCTACGGCATCGGTATCAATAGAATTGCGGCATCGGCCATCGAGACTGGAAACGACAAGGACGGTATAATATGGCCCATCAGTATCGCACCTTTCGAGGTGATAATAACACCGATCGGACAGGAAGATGAAATCAACGAGGCGGCGGAAAAGATTTACAGTGAGCTTATAAAAGGCGGCATCGACTGTCTGCTGGATGACCGGGATGTAAGGGGCGGGGTGAAATTTAAGGACGCCGACCTGCTTGGGATACCCGTTAGAGTTACAATCGGGAAAAAATCAATAGCCGAAGGCAATGTCGAAATAAAGCTGCGAGCGGAATCGCAAAGTGAAAAGATCGCAGTTGAAAAAGCAGCAGATACGGTGATTGAGCTGGTCAATTCGTTAAAAGAACGGCTGAAACATTAAATTTGAACTGGTAGAGCGATGTGGGAGTTGAAAGAGGCTAAGCCGGTAAAATTGATAATCGGGATTCTGGCGGCCGACGAAGAATGCCTCCGGGCGGCGGTGGAGGCTTTAACCGGTGAATTCGGTAAAGCCGACTTTGTAAGCGATGTGTGGGCGTTCGAGCAGACCGATTATTATAAGAGCCAAATCGGCGAGCATATTCTGAGACAGTTTGTGAGTATTGAAAAGCTGATTGACCCGGGAGAGTTAGCAAAAATTAAACACAGGACAAACAAGCTCGAACAGAAGCTGGCAGACAAGGCGGGTCTTGAGCTGCCTCGGCCGATAAACCTTGACCCGGGTATAATAGAGCCGTCGAAGCTGGTCCTTGCGACAACAAAAAACTACTCGCATCGTATATATATCGGCCAAAAAATGTACGCTGAAGTGACGCTGATTTACGATAAAGGACATTGGCGACCTTTCGAATATACCTACCCGGATTACAGGGAGCAGCGCTATTTTGATTTTTTCGATAAGGTCAGAATTAAACTGCTGTTACAATTGAAAAATCTGCCATAGAGAGCACTTATGTGTTATGAATGTATGAAAAAAGTATTTTGGTTTTTGTTCTTTGGCACCTTGCCAATTTTGTTGTACTGGCCCTGTTCCGCTAAGGGGCGAACCGTCGCTTCTGAACAACCGCTTTCACTTTCTGCTGAAAAGTACGACGAAGCGCTGCAGGCATTTATCAAAAAAGTAGACACCGATTACCCATTCTTTGACCTCAAGAAAATTAAGCCGAGTTGGCAAAAATGCAAAAGGGATTTGAAAAGAAAAGTTAAAGACTGCAAGAGCAATGATGACTTCTATATCTTGCTTGATAAGGCCCGCCGCTGCCTCAGAGACGCTCATTTGGGATTTAGCGGTCTTAAAGGTCAGTACCCAAAAGGCCCTGAGCTATATTATCCAAGTGTTAGTTTTTTGCCTGCCATTAACAAACAAATCGTCATAATGTCTGCCAGAGACGAATACGCCGGCGATCTCTCACCAGGTACTATAGTAAAGGAGATAAATGGACAGGATGCTCGCACACTGCTCAACAATCAGGCTAGAGCTGACTGGAGACAGGGAGGTTATTTTTCAAGTCCCCAGCGTGCCAGACTGTTCGCTTACAGAATCCCCTTAAAAGGTCCGAAAGACCAAAGCCACCAGCTTACCATTCTAAAAAACGGCCAGCCAAAACAAATAACTATTGTCAACAAATGGCCCGCCGGCGGATGGCCACATACTTATGCTATGCCTGATAACCTGACAAGGCAAGGTAATTGTCGATATGGAAAACTCGAAAGCGGTTATGGCTATATCCATCTAAGACGGATTAGCTCGGACTTGATAGAATCTATTGATGCGGCCCTGAAAAGCTTCGGTGACATCGAAGGCCTTATTATTGATTTACGCGGTAACGGAGGTGGTGGCTATAGCAGAGACATCTTCAAGCGATTCGACAAAAAAAACAAGCCACCAACTGCGACTCCGTACTTTAACGGACCAATCGTAGTATTGATTGATGCCGGAACGTTTTCCGCCGGAGAAACCTTCGCTCGCGATATGGTTCATAATGCCGATGCCTATCTTATGGGCTCAAACACTGCCGGTTCGTCTACTGCAAAGAAATCCTGGGACTTACCACACAATCTTGGCCAAGTCAGGTTCTCAACACGCAGCCGTCACGGCCTGAAAGGCAGGCCGATTGAATATTACGGCATAAGACCTAACAGAAAAGTGGAAGTTGTACCGGAGGAGTTACAAAGCGGGGTTAACTCCGCTATAAAGCGAGCCGATGAATACTTGGATAAAAAATTGAAAAAGACCGTTGTTAAAACAAAAAGATGATTTAGATGCGATGCTTATAAAACTCGCTATAATCCTGTTGATAGCAATATTTGTTTTCTCTGCTGCCTTGACGGCTGCAGTCAAACGTCTTTGCCTCCGCTATAACTTCGTTGCCCATCCTGCCCCCGACCGCTATCACCACACTGTTATTCCATTGGGCGGCGGCATCGCGATATTTGCCACACTCGCAACTGTTATGATTGCCGCGATACTGGCAGCAAAACTACTGCTTGCCCCGGGCTATCTTAACTGGCTTGGCGAGTCAGTTACCATCCACACGGCGGGATTTTTAGAAAAAACCGACCAGCTTGTTATATTATTGCTGTGTATGCTTGTGCTGTTTGCGTTGGGACTTCGCGACGATAAAGAACGTCTTGGGCCGTTTTTGAAACTTGCGGTACAGTTTGCGGTGGCGATAACGGCGGCATGGTTTGCAGAAATCAGGGTCGAGTTTTTTATCGAGAGCAAAATAATCACGTCGGTGCTTTCGGCGGTCTGGATAGTACTGATTATCAACGTGTTTAATTTTCTTGATAATATGGACGGGGCGTCGGCGGGGATAGCCGTGATAACAAGCAGCATTTTGTTTTCTGCGGCGGCACTGAGCGGACAGGTGTTTGTCGGGGGGCTGGCATTGGTTTTCGTGGGGACGCTGCTTGGTTTTCTGGTATTTAATTTTCCGCCGGCTAAAATATTTATGGGTGATGCGGGTTCACTGGTAGTCGGATTTATGGTAGCGGTATTGACGCTGCGAACGACTTATTATCACGAGGGCGAAAGCGGTCAATGGTATGCGGTTTTTATGCCGCTGGTTGTTATGGCGGTTCCGCTGTATGATTTCGTAAGCGTGACAGTTCTGCGACTTAGCCAGGGTAAAAGCCCGTTTGTTGGCGATACACAACATTTTTCACATCGATTAAAAAAACGCGGCCTGAGCGAGACACAGACAGTTTTGACGTTATACCTGGCGACGCTGTGTACGGGCCTTGGGGCGGCTTTTTTAAATCAGGTCAATGCGGCCGGCGCCGTGCTGATTTTAATCCAAACAATTATGGTATTGGTGATTATCGCCATTCTGGAAACCACCACCCAAAATGACAGAAGCAGCGATTAACTCAAGTTTGTCCAAGAGCAAAGGACAGGTGGTTTTAGAATATGCTCTGCTTGGCCTTTGTCTTTGCATAATTTCTCTTCGTGCAACTTTTACCGAAGGATTAACAACTCAATCGGGTATTCAGCCGTTTAATTTCATCGACAACATATATAGTTTAACAATATCAGGTGTATTGATACTGTCATTTATCGTCTGGTTTGTGTTCGGCGTCTGCGGCAGAAAGTTTTGCTACCGTTTCAGCGGAATAGAAATCGGTTTGTTTATCTTCGCAGCGGCGGCAGTTGCGGCCGGCTTTGCAGCATCAAACAAACGCGCGGCAATTACAGAGGGAGTCTGCTTTATAGCAGCACCGCTTTGCGGGGTATTGTTAGTGCAGATACTGGACCATCGCTGGAAGATAAAAGTGGTTCTCGGAGTTATTGGCGCCCTGGGAGTGGTTTCGGCATGGCAGTGCGCCGAGCAGTTCTTTGTAAGCAACCAGATGATGATTGAGCAATACGAGGAGGCCCCAGAGAGCATACTGGAACCACTGGGCCTAAAACCGGATACATTCGAGCATATGATGTTCGAACACCGCCTTTATTCCAAAGGTGTACGGGGGTTTTTTACGACGAGTAATTCGGCCGGGGCTTTCGGGATTCTGGCGTCATTTGCGGCAGTTGCCCTCTTTATAGAAAAATTCAAAAACCTCAAGGGCTGCATAAAAACATCTCGAGGATTACTTGCCTGCGGGCTTGGGACGGGGGTTATTATTTTCGGGTTTGTTATTACTCAGAGCAAAGGGGCAATAGCCGCATCGCTGATTTCGGCAGCGATGCTTGGTATGTGTATTTTGTTCGGAGACTGGTTGAAGACGCACAAAAGAACCATATTGATTGGGTGCGTGTTGTTATTTCTGGGCGGAGTATGTGCAGTTGTATGGTACGGCCTTGGTCATGGGAGGCTGCCGGGGGGCAATTCGATGCTGGTTCGGTGGCAATACTGGGCCGGGGCATTTAAGATGTACAGCGAGCACGCTCTCAGAGGCGTCGGAGGGGGCAATTTCACTTATTTCTATACGCGTTACAAAGCGGCCGGCGCTCTTGAAGCGGTGGCCGACCCACATAATTCTCTGCTTAGTATTCTGAGTCAATACGGGCTGCTGGGGTTAGTGGGATTTTTAGCAATGATTTTTTTGCCTTTATGGAAGGTGACTTCATCGACCGGTGCAGAGTTGTCTTCGGAAAGCCGAGGGCCTGATTCGGCTTTTGGAAAACGGACGGCAGTTTTACTAATTGTGATATCAGTTTTCCTGCTATTGAGCAGGCCGCTACTTATACCGTTCACAGCCGATGAAAGTATAGGTATTACGGCTTATTTGCTTTTTACATTATATGCTGTGCCGGTTATTGCACTGGCTGTCGGCTTTTTTCTTTTGACGATGAACAGCAACGCAGACGAAATGAACAGTGCACGCATAACCTCTGCGGCTATGTTTTGTGGGGTGATGGGTGTATTAATTCACAGCCTGATAGATTTTGCTATTTTCGAGCCGGGAGTATTTACGGCACTTTGGGCGATAACAGCCTGCCTGATTGCATTAGATGCTGAGCAAAAGCAGCGAGCGCAATTAGTTCTCAAATCCATACCTGCTGTAAAAATGATAGTGTTTGCAGCCGGAGTGGTATTGATATGGGGATATTTTAATTACGCTTTTATTCCGGTGGTAAAAGCCAGTGCAAAGATTCAGCAAGCAATGCGAGAATCCGGAGGAACGCACAGACTGCTTGAACAGGCGGCAGAAGCAGACAAACTGGATGCCGCCGCCCTTAGGCTAAACGGTAAACTCTATTTACAACAGTATATTGAAAGCGGACGAAGAGAACCGGGCCTGCTTGAAAAGGCAGAAGAGTGTTATCTCGGAGCGACTGAACGAAATGAGGCGGACTTTAAGAATTACGAGAATCTAAGTACGTTGTATAATCTGCTTGCGGAGAGAGCAAGCGGAGAAGAGAAGAAGGACCAGCTGAATAAAGCTTTCGCCAGCAGCGAACGAGCGGTTGAATTATATCCAGGTCTTGGTCGGCTGCGAATAACATCGGCTAAGATAGCCGAGCAATCAGGCAAAATAGAGTACGCAAGCGAACAGTACAAAAAGGCAATTGAAATCGAAGACACATATCGTAAGCAGTTCAGGATAATGTACCCTGGTCGGGAGATTTTCAGCAGGCTGGGGGAAGATAACTATAACTTTGCTGTCAAACAAATAGAGAAGCTCTCTTCAAAGGCTGATAAGTAAAAAAAGGTCATTCCAACTGTTTCATTATTTCTTCGGGAATGTCAAAGTTGGCATAGACATTCTGGACGTCGTCGTGGTCTTCAAAGGCTTCCATCATTGAGATAATCTTCTTTGCGGTGTTCTGGTCTTCGACTGAAACGGTACTGGCCGGCACCATGGAAATTTCGGCCACCTGAGTAGTTATCTGCTTTTCTTCAAGGGCCTGTTTAAGCTGTTCGTAAGCGCTCGGCTCACAGGTTATTTCATAAACATCGGAAGCGGTCTGCATATCGTCGGCGCCTGCTGTGAGTGCAAATTCCATAAGCTCATCCTCGCTGATATCGTCAGTAGCAACGGTGATAAGCCCTTTTTTGCTGAACATCCAATTGACGCAACCGCTGGTTCCCAAAGAGCCGCTGTGCCTTTCGAAAATTCTTTTGACCTCCGGTGCGGTGCGGTTGCGGTTATCGGTGAGGGCATCGACCATAACAGCCACTCCCCCGGGTGCATAGCCTTCGTAGAGAACCTGTTCAAAATTTACCGCTCCAATCTCACCGGTTCCCTTTTTGATTGCCTTTTCAATGGTGTCCTTCGGCATATTTGCGGCTTTCGCCTTGTCGATTGCATATCTTAAAGCGAGGTTCTGAGACGGGTCTCCGCCGCCGCTTTTAGCGGCAACGATAATAACCCTGGCTAAT
>CAZIKS010000086.1:0-14882 GCA_964539795.1 uncultured Pirellulales bacterium | reverse complement strand
TCGGTTTTTGCCTGTCCGAGTCTTTGTTTTGGTGTAAGAGGCTTTGCCTCTGATAATTGGCAGTTTTTGGAGTCGTAGAGGATTATGCCTTCCTTTTTAATATCGCTGAAGAAGTACTGGCCCTTTTCGAGTTGAGCGTTTACGTATTTGATATCGTGTGCGATAAGCGTGACGGGCGTTTCTACGGGCAGTTTTCCGGCCTTGTCTTCGATATCGTACCAGAGGTCTATCTGGTCGGCTAAGGACTGGGATTTGATTAGGACGAGGATATCGAAATCCGATGAGTATTCGTAGGTGGTGTGGCCGTTTAGGGTAACATCCTCTACGGCGTTGCCTCGTGCATAGGAGCCGAAGAGGATAATCATCTCTGTTTTCGGCGCCATTTCGCGGATGATGCTTACGATGCGGGCAAGCTCGCCTCTTTTGCGCTGCGACAGATGTGCTAAAGATTTTTTCATAGGCAGATAGTATAGCATTTTAAGACAAAGCTACAAGGCTTTATTTGGATTTCAGACCGCCTGCGGAACGTAAAACGAGGTATTTAAGGTCTTTGGAATGCAGCGAATCGTTTTTCCGACAGGGAGGATGTTTTTTACAGCAAACAGGGGAATAAGGAAGGCAAGAAGCGGAAAAAAGTCAGAAAAAGCAGTTTTGGGACTGCAGAGGGCTTATTTGTGTTAAAATTCACTTGACAACGCGGCGGTATTGAGCTATTTAAGCATTTTTTTGAAACTATGTTTGGCAATAGATTCGGCTGTAACGTATGTACATAATTACAATTTGCAGCAGCCGAGCGTTAAAAGCCGTGAAAAACAGGAGCAGTAAATAATGTTACCAGTAAAAAAGACCAGTAAAAGCAGAACCCGAACCCGCAGAAGCCATCACCGTCTTAAGGCGGTGAATTATTCGGTTTGTGAGAAATGCGACCAGGCAAAGCTGCCGCACGCTGCGTGCGGCAACTGCGGCTATGTCAATCCTAAAATAACACTGAAACTCGGTAAAGAATCTTCATAGGGCATCTACAAAATGCGAATCGCAATCGACGCAATGGGAGGCGATAACGCACCAGAAGAAATCGTCTCCGGGGCATTAGAGTCAATCGAACTTCTTAGTGAAAACGATGAAGTAATCCTTGTCGGCCCGAAGGAAGTTATAGAACCATTAGTGCCGTCGCTGAGGTCCCGCGAGGGGACTCTGAGCTTAGTTGACGCCCCGGATGTTATAGGTATGGATGAGATACCGGTAGAGAGCCTTCGGAAGAAGCCCAAAAGCTCGATTTCTGTTATGACGAAGATGGCAAAACTGGGTCGCGCCGATGCGGTGATTTCAGCAGGCAATACGGGGGCCTGTGTTGCGGCCTGCCAAATGCGGATGCGAAATCTTGAGGGGGTTGTTCGGCCTGGAATCGCTGTTGTTTTTCCGACATTCGAGGGGCCGGTAACGATATGCGACGTCGGCGCAAATATCGCCTGTAAGCCGATAAATCTTTATCAATATGCCGTGATGTCGAGTCTGTTTGCACGACATCTTCTGGGAATTTCCGAGCCCCGCGTGGGGCTGATGAGTATCGGCTCTGAAGACGCAAAGGGAAATGAGGTTGTTAAAAAGACGCGTGAACTGATGAAAAGCGACCCGAAGCTGAATTTTATCGGTAATATTGAGGGCAGGGATATCTTCAAAGGCACCTGTGACGTTGCGGTTTGTGAAGGATTCGTGGGTAATGTAATCCTGAAACTTACCGAAGGGCTTATTTCCGGGCTTTTTAAGGCGATAAAACACGAGCTGCTTCAGGAGAAACTTCGGCTTGCAATGAAGTTCAAACCTGTGATGAAACGAATTTACACAAAGTATGACTATAATGAATACGGCGGCGCCCCGCTTCTCGGCGTTAACGGGACGGCGCTGATATGTCACGGTTCAAGTCAGAGCAGAACAATAAGGAACGCCATAATGGCTTCTAAAAAATACTATACGGAACGAATCAACGATAAGATAGTTGCGTATTTGGCAGAAACAAGTGTAAGGACGAGCGATGAACAAGGAAGTTAAGGACGCCCAGCCGATGTATCGGGCTGTTATAGCGGGGTACGGTTCTTTTGTACCGGCGAAATTATTGACAAACGAAGACCTGGCCAAAATGGTCGACACTTCCGACGAATGGATAACCAGCCGTACCGGTATTAAGGTCCGGCACATTACGACGGATGAAGAAACAACAGCCTTTTTAGCAACGGAGGCAGCCAAGAGGGCTTTGGCGGAGGCCCAACTCGATGGCGGCAAAGTTGAGCTTATTATCGTGGCAACTATTACACCGGAAATGGTTTTCCCTTCGACGGCAAGCTTTGTTCAGCGGGCCATCAAGGCCAAAAAGGCGTGGGTTTTTGATTTGTCGGCGGCGTGCAGCGGATTTGTTTATGGGATATCCGTCGCACAACAGTTTTTGGAGAGCGGACGGTGTAACAATGCCCTTATAATAGGGGCTGAAACACTGACAAAAATAACCGACTGGAGCGACCGTACAAGCTGTATTCTTTTCGGCGACGGCGCAGGGGCGGTATTGCTCGAACGCAGTGCCGACGGCCGCAAAGGGGTGCTTTACAGCACCATGCACTCTGACGGCAGCCGTTGGGAGGCACTGAACTGCCAGGCTTACGGTTCTCTTTACCCTGCTGACAAAAAGCTGGATGACCCGAAAAAGATATATATGCAAATCAAAGGCAGAGAAGTTTATCAGCAGGCTGTTCGTCGAATAATCGAATCAATTACCGAGTGTATCGAACACTGCAAACTGAAGATTGACGACATTGGAATGATTATATCACATCAGATGAATGCAAGGATAATCGAGTCTGTGGCGAAACGGCTGAAGCTTTCCAGTGAAAAGGTCTTTATTCATATAGCGGAATACGGCAATACTTCTGCGGCCTCGGTGCCTATGGCTTTTGATAACTGCGTTCGGCAGGGAAAAATCAAGCGAGGTGATATCGTTGTTTTCGTAGCTTTCGGAGCAGGTTTGACCTGGGGTGCAAATGTGATAGAATTTTGAAAAGCAGCGTATATGTAAGGATGCATGTAATGAAAACGGCTTTTTTGTTTCCGGGACAGGGTGCCCAGGTTGTTGGGATGGGGGCAGATATAGCCGAAGCGTATCCGGGGGCGGCAGAGATTTTTGAAAAGGCAAACGATGTTGTAGGATATGACCTTCGTGATATCTGCTTCAACGGCCCTGCGGAAAAATTAAATACCACAATAATTTCCCAGCCTGCGATTTTTGTCACTTCGGCGGCCATACTGGAGGCTCTCAAGACGGAGCCGTCTATGAGGGGGATAAAAGCAGATGTAACGGCTGGTCTTAGCTTAGGTGAATATACTGCGCTGTATGCGGCGGGTGTTATTAGTTTCGAGGATGGTATCGGTCTTGTGCAGCGGCGCGGAGAGGCGATGCAGGCTGCGGCCGATGCGACTGAAGGCGGTATGGTAAGCGTTATAGGCCTTGAAGAAGGACAGGTCGAACAGCTTTGCGAGGAGGCCGGTGAAGGTGAGCTTTTGAGAGCGGTCAATTTTAACTGCCCGGGGCAGATTGTGGTAAGCGGGAGTAAAGCGGCCTGCGCTCGAGCGGAAAAGCTGGCGGAAAAATACGGGGCTATGAAGGCTGTGCGGCTTGAAGTTGCGGGAGCTTTTCATACTGAAATGATGAATAGTGCTGCAGAGGCCCTTGGGGAGGCATTGGGCAATTGCAGGATTTCAGAGCCTTCGGATATTCGGATTATCTCAAATATCGACGCTGATTATTACGATGGCAGTGAAAAAATCGCAGAAGGACTGGTAAAACAGTTGACCAGTCCCCTGCTTTGGCAAAAATGTATGGAGAAACTTTTGGCCGACGGCGTAGAAAAATTTTACGAGATAGGGCCGGGAAGAGTTTTGACCGGACTTATGCGGAGAATCAATAGAAAAACAAAAGTCATAAATGTAAGCAGTTTGGAAACTATAAAAGCTTTGTGAGGGCCATAAACATAAAGCGGCATTAAAACCACAGCTAAAGAATGATTTGATGTGGAGGTTAAAAGATGTCGGAAAAACGGTTGGCAGTAGTAACAGGGGCAGCGAGAGGAATAGGCAGGGCAATAGTTTTAGAACTGCTCAAACAGGGTCGTATAGTGGCGGGCCTGGATATAAACGCCGAGCAACTCGGTGAACTGGAAGACATAGTCAAAGAAGCGGGCTTTAGCTGCGAAACGCGGTGCGTGGATATAACAGATACGGCTAAATTTACCGAAATCCTGGAGTCTCTGGCTTCGGAGTACAACGGAATAGGCATTCTGGTCAATAATGCGGGCATTACACGGGACAATCTGCTTATCCGGATGAGTGATGAAGAATTCGATAAGGTAATCGAGGTCAATCTTCGTGCGGCCTTTGTGGCAATGCGTGTGGCAGGAAAATCGATGATGAGAAATAAATTCGGCAGAATAATAAGCCTGAGCTCTGTTTCCGGCGTTATGGGCAACGCCGGTCAGGGCAACTATGCTGCCAGCAAGGCCGGCCTTATAGGGCTGACCAAGACGGTGGCCCGTGAACTGGCAAGAAAGAACGTTACGGCCAATTGTATCGCACCGGGCTTTATTATTACGGAAATGACGGATAAACTGCCTGAACCGGTTAAAGAAGCCGCCAAACAATTAATACCACTGCGGCGATTAGGCACTGTTGAGGACGTGGCTGAAGCGGTTGCGTTTCTGTCAAGCGATGAGGCGGGATATATTACCGGTCAGGTGCTCTGCGTCGACGGGGGAATGGCGATGTGAGCGGATATAAAAAAAAATAAAAAAATATTTGTGGGTGGGCGATTTTATATGTAATATACCGGCCAAACAGTAATTATGAAGTAATAATCAAAAGTCATCAAATAAATTTTTGTTTGATTAAAGGAGAAATCTAAGTGAGTGCTGACGAAGTTGATATAAAGGCAATCGAAGAGAAGGTAATCGAGATAATATGTGAGCAAATGGGGACAGAGAAGTCTGAGATTACACGTGAGACCTCATTTATTAACGATTTGAACGCCGACTCACTCGACACGGTGGAACTGGTAATGGAATTCGAAGATGAGTTCGACACGAGTATTCCAGATGAAGAGGCTGAAAAGATTCAGACAGTCGGCGCGGCCATTGATTACATTGCCAAAGTCATCCAATCCAAGAACCAAGAATAGCAAACAATTCAGCAGTTTTTAATAGAAATGAATAAGCGTCGAGTTGCTATTACTGGTCTGGGTTGTATTACGGCCTTAGCTGAGAGCGCGGATGGTTTGTTTTCCGCACTTTGCGAGGGCCGAAGCGGCGTTTCGCTGATAGAATCCTTCGACGTGAGTGAATACCCCGTAAAGTTCGGCGGTGAGATAAAGAATTTCGATGTAACCAGATACATTGACCAGCGGGAAAGCAAACGAATGGACCGCTTTACCCAGTTCGCAGTTGCGGCGGCGAGTCAGGCGGTCAAAGACAGCGGACTTGATTTTTCCAGAGAAGACCCATACAGGGCGGGAGCTATTGTAGGTACGGGTATAGGTGGTATCAAGGAAATTGAAGAGCAGCACATTCGTCTTTTGAATAAAGGTCCGAGAAAGGTTTCGCCTTTTGGTGTACCACGACTTATGGGTAATGCAGCCAGCGGTAATATTGCAATCGCTTACGGTCTTCGTGGACCCAATATCGGGGTAATGAGCGCTTGTGCTTCGGGCAGCCACGCTATCGGCGAAGCTTTCAGCAATATTGTATCCGGCCGAAGCGATATAATTATAACCGGCGGTACCGAGGCGGCCCTGACACCTATAGGGCTGGCATCATTTTGCTCAGCGAGGTCTCTGAGCCTTCGCAATAACGACCCGGTAGGTGCATCCAGGCCTTTTGATAAGGACAGAGACGGCTTTGTGCTGAGCGAAGGCGCCGGCATCCTGGTTCTGGAAGAATACGAACATGCTAAAGGGCGCCGAGCGCGCATATACGCCGAGCTTCTCGGGTACGGAGCGACCGATGACGGTTACCACATCACCGCCCCGCTGCCGGACGGTGCAGGTGCAGCAAAGGCAATGGAACTGGCAATGGCTGACGGCGGTGTGGAAAAGGAAAGAGTCAACTATATCAACGCTCACGGGACAGGTACCCAGCTAAACGACGCGGCCGAAAGCATTGCTATAAAGAATGCTTTCGGCAGCCACGCATATAAACTTCTTGTCAGTTCAACAAAGAGCTGTCTGGGGCATTCACTCGGGGCAACCGGGGCGATTGAACTTTTGATATGCTGCAAGGCCATTTCCGATTCTGTTATCCCCCCTACTATCAATCTTGAGAACCAGGACCCTCTATGCGACCTTAAAATGGATTATGTTGCTCTTGAGGCCCGCCAGTGCAAAGTAGACGTAGCTTTGAGTAATTCCCTCGGGTTCGGCGGGCATAATGCATGCTTGGTTGTTGGGAAAGTATAACGGGTGGTTTTCATTTAGGGACGTCCTGGTCCACCTAAAACAATGAAAAATAGAACCTCCACAATTATAGTTTGAAATAATAACCAGTTTAACTTATGCTTTTTGAGATGAATCTATTATGGGCGGTCATACTTTTGGCTGGGGGGCTGGTGATACTTTGGAAATGCGCTGAGTTTCTGGTAGCCGGTGCGGTAGGCCTTGCCGAGCGGCTTGGTATCAGCCATCTTGTTGTGGGGCTTACAGTAGTAGCTATGGGGACATCGGCTCCAGAGGTTGCAGCGAGCATTGCGGCTGTTTTCCGTGAGGCCGGCGGAGGAGATTTAGCCATCGGCAACGTTTACGGCTCAAACATCGCCAATCTGGCCCTTGTGGGAGGGCTTTGCGCCCTAATTCGTCCAATAAAGGTGCAGCGGTCTGTGCTTCGACGTGAAATGCCTGTGATGATGTTAGTTGCACTTTTGTTATGGCCTGTTCTTAGCAATTTATCGTTGTCACGGCTTGAAGGGATTGGACTGTTAGTGATATTTGCGGGCCTGATATGGCTGACCGTGCAAATAGCCAGAAAAGAAGAGCAAAAAGGCGAAAGCAGCACTGAGCAAGAAAGAGCTTCCACCGCCGGCAGTATGAAAAAATGCATAGTATTGATTGTTACAGGTCTGGCAGGACTGGCATTAGGGGCGAAAATAACTGTTGATGGGGCGGTATTTATAGGCAGACAAATCGGCCTTAGTGAAGCTGTTATCGGGCTGACTATTATAGCAGTCGGGACATCTCTGCCGGAACTTGCAACCTGCCTGGTTGCGGCCATAAAAGGTCAGGATGATATTTCCATCGGCAATCTGGTTGGGTCGAATATTTTCAATACATTGCTTGTTGTCGGGGTGGCAGGCTCGATTCGTCCATTTGAAATAGTGGAACGGCTGGCAGGGGTCGATTACTGGATTATGATTTCTGTCAGCGGAGTTTTTATTGTGATAGCCTTAATCGGAAAGCAAATTGGACGCATAGGAGGCGTTATACTATTCGCCGGATATGCTGCTTATATTGTGTACCTGTTAAGCTGAGCATCGGAGGGGGGAATCTAAAACGACATACAATCGGCGTAAACATCCGTAAAATCCGGTTCGTGGGCGATTTCAACATATTCAATTCTTTCGGCCAGTTCAACAGCAAGCTGTCGCCACTGACGGCTCAGCAGTATCATTTGTGCACCTGAAGCGGCGGCATTACCGACAAAATAAATGCTCTCCTGCGGTACAAGCGGCAGCAGTCCTATTCTGAGGGCGCTTTCTGCGCGAATGTAATTGCCGAATGCACCTGCGAGAAAAATGTGTTTTATGTCGGAGTCATCGAGTCCCAGCTTTTTCTGTAAAAGTTTAATTCCGGCCCGGATGGCGGCTTTTGCCAGTTGAATCTGGCGAACGTCTTTTTGTGTCAGAATTATCTTTGGCTCATCAGTATCCATACTTTGAGCAAGGACAAAGGCTGGCTGATTATTGTGTTCTGTTAGCCGTGAAAGGATTGCGGGTGATAAATCATCCCGGAGTTTTTGGCGTTCGACAAACCTGCCTGTATTATCAACCAAACCCAAATCGAGCAAAACGGCCAAAGCGTCAATCAACCCGCTGCCGCATATCGACCGCGGCGGGCAATCGCCTATTACATCCATATCTATATCGTCATTATTTATCAGTACGGTTTCTATCGCGCCGGCTGTTGCCCTGCTTCCGCATGTTATGCGTGCACCTTCAAAAGCCGGCCCTGCGGCACAACTTGCGGCGTAGAGCCTGTCTCTGGTTCCAAGCACAATCTCGCCATTTGTGCCAATGTCAACGATGAGCGTCATTTCCTCGGCTGAGTTTATGTCGGTCGCAAGAGCAACGGCGGTGGTGTCTGAGCCTACGAAGCCGGCGATATTAGCTGGGGTGTGAATGTTTGCGGCGGGACTGCAATGCAGCGGCAATTGTTCGGGGGGGGAGTCTTTAGCTTCGGTAGAAAAAGCGTTATAGGGGGCCCGGCCGAGCTGGCTTACCGGAAATTTAAGAAAAATGTGGTTCATTGTAGTATTTCCGACAACACAAATTTCACAGATATCTGTGTGGTTTATGGAAGCCTCTTTGCAAAGCTTTGCTGTCAAATCATTTATGCAGTCGATTATGAGTTTTTGCAGTTCGGTTAGCTTTTCATCTGTTTGGGCGTAGGCGATTCTGCTGAGGCAATCGTCACCATACCGTCTCTGCGGATTTAATGCCGATTGTGTTGCAATACAGTGGGTATCCGTCATATTGATAAGTTTTGCTACGACGGTGGTTGTCCCGATATCAACGGCCAGGCCGAATATTTCAGCTTTTGTATCCGGCTTCTCGGCGTAAACTGCAGGCCGTACCCGGTTTTGTATATCAATTCCGTGCTCGAGAATTTTATGCTCAAAAAATCCGGATTCCGGTGGAACTGTTACGGTCAGGTCTTTTTGAATGCGATACTGGCACGCCAGGACCTGTTCGGCGTCGGGCTCAATTGTTACAAGGCACTTTCGGCAAATGCCTTTTCCCCCGCAAACGGTGTTTAAGATTATTCCGGCCAGTCCGGCGGCCTCTGTGAGGGTGGCACCTGCGTGAATGGAAATTTGCTTATCATCCGGCTTGAAAGTTATATTGAAGTGCTTCATTTGTCATATTGCGTACTGTATAAAGCATACTGCGCATAGCGTTAAAGATACTTTACGCAATAGTCCATACAGAGGACGGACAAAGAATAATCAGCTTATTTTATTGCGTATTTTCCAACGGGCCCGTCTTTTTTTACTGCCCACCTTGCGTCTGCGTCTTGATTTTGCCATTCATTTCTCCAAAAAACAGTCATAAATCTTCGCTTCAAAAGACTTTTAACCCTTCATGATATATGTTAATATTAAAAAAAGCAAATATAAAAATGTAAAGGGTAATTTTTCAGCAAAACAAGCTGAGGTGTAGAAATGATTCAATGCAAAGATTGTGAATTTTGTGAGATTGGTCCGAAGGGCCAAAAGGCGTTCAAATGCGACCCGTTCAGCAATATCAAGGAGGCTGAATGCCTTGCTAAATGGCAGCTGATCCGCCTCGATATGCTTCTGGCCAGTTATCATGGAATGCTTCGATGGCAAAAGAAGCTGGCCCCGCTGCAGGACAAGATTTTCAAATATATGAAGCGTGAAATCGAGGATATAGACGAATCGGAGCAGTGGAAACACGATGATGACGACGATGACGACCGGGACGAAAACATCTGAAATCCGGCTCTAAGGGCCTTTTTCGAGGTAGAATCAGGCTGGATTTTGCCTATTTATGCAATAAAACAAATTTACATAACGTCTTTACCTGTGTGCAAAGTACTAAAATATGGCGAAGAATGAGCTTTTAGCCCAAATAATAACCGGATGTAAGGACGGTGACGGTGAAAGTTTTTCGCAAATCGTTGATATGTACTCAGGCCGATGTTACGGGTATTTCTACCGATTGACGGGCAACAGAGAGGTAAGTGATGATTTGCTCAGTGAGTTGTTCGTAAAACTGGTTGAAAAAATCAAATCTTACCACGGCGGCTCTTTTGAAAACTGGTTTTTCCGGATAGCATCCAATCTCTTCTATGATTACCTGCGTGTCAAACAGCGAGAGAAAAAACTGCTGGCATACGAGCAGCAACAGCAGTTCGAACTTGAGAAACCCCCGAGCCGGCAAGATGACAGTGAAAGGATTGATAAGCTGCAGGCTCAGCTTGACAATCTGGATGTCGATACCAGGGAATTAATAATGCTGCGTTTTTATTCGCAGTTGAGTTTTAAGGAGATAGCAAAGATGCGCTCCGAACCGATAGGAACAACATTGTCGAAGATGCACCGGGGACTAAAGAAACTGCGTAAATTAATGGAGTGATAATACAATGGACGAACAAAACCAGGAAAATCTGAAAGAGTATTTAAAGAAATTTCTTGGACGCCAGGAGGCTGAGCAGGCGGCCGAAGATATTCAAAAGGCCGAGCAAATGCTTGCCGAGTATCCCGCGCCCCAGCCGGATGCTATGCTTTTGGCGTCCATAAAGCGGCGGATGACCGATGCCCTTCCGTATAAGAGGGAAAATAATTTCAGCCGGGTGTTTTATAAAACGGTGAGTGTTGCAGCCGTATTTATTCTCCTGACCGTTATAAGCGTGATGCTGTTTACTAATGGCCGAACGGAAAGACTTACCGGGGGCCTGGTAATGTCGACGGCAATCTGGGAAAGCGAAGATATTTCCGCAGACGATGCAAATCTTGCGACTTTAATAGCCGAAACGGAAGAAATTGAGGGTGAAATGCTTGCCCTGGAAATGGATGAAAACGGCGGCAACGACAGCGGGAGCTTAACGGAACTGGAAATGGAACTGGAAGAAATCAATAGCGATTTTTGGAAAGGATAGGAAAATGAACAGACGTTATGCAATCATGATAATTTTAGCGGTAGCAACGGTTGTTTTTCTGGCAGCGGCGGTGCCGTGCAGGGCGGCTGAGGAGGGCGAAAGGCCCAGACGAGAGTTTCAGGGGGGGCAAATGCCGGATGAAATGGTTGAACGAATGCTGGAGCAGTTAGCAGAGCGTAATCCGGAAAAGGCCAAAGAGCTAAAAGAGCTTCGTGAGAAAGACCCGGAAAAATTCAGGGCGGAGTTTAGAAGAACTATGCGCGAGTTCCGGGAAGCATTCGGAGGACAAAGAGGAGGCCGAGGCGGTCGGGAGGAACGTGGAGAACGCCGTGGACCCCGTGGGCCAGGAGAACCGCGAGGGCCAGGAAGAGGAATGTGGATGCGCGAGAGATATGCCGAACATCTCGAATGGTTAGAGAAAAATTATCCCGAAGAAGCAAAAAAACTGGCCGAACTTCAAAAAGAAAAGCCGGAACTTTATATGAAACAAATGGCAATCAGCCTGAGAAAGTACCGAGGCATTAAAGAGGCAGAAAAAGAGAATCCGGAATTGGCAAAAGTGCTTAAAGAAGATTTGGCTCTTAAGGGGAAGCGAAACCGGCTGGTCAGAAAAATCCGGGCCTCGAAAGACAATGAGGAAAAGGAAAAACTGGCTGAAGAGTTGGAAGAAGTAATCAGCGACAGGTTTGATTTGATTTTGAGGCGAAAGCAAATAGCTTACGAACAGCTGCTCAAGAAACTGGAGAAGCTGAAAAAAGAGGTCAAGCGAAGTGAAGCTTCCATCGAGAAATGGAAAGACGCTGACCTTAAGGGCGAGAAGGTAAAGACAAGACTAAAAGAGCTGGTAACAGGAGAAGGCAAGTTCCGCTGGGAGTGAGTTGGAATAGTCAAGATTTAATCTGACACTTCTGTTATAACCGGCATAATAGCTTTCTATACTATCTTCTGATAAAATTTCTTTTTCGTTAATTCTTTACCGCGTATCTTTCGACATAATTTTTAATTCCGCGCGTTCAGTCCAGCCGATACTTTTCCAAAACTTTTGACCACCCAGATTGCCGGCAAAAACGAATACGTGACATTTTGTAATACCAAGCGATGCAAGCTTTTTAATCACTTGCTGTACCAAAGCTTTCCCAATGCCCTTTTTGCGATAAGCCTTGCTAACAGCCAAATGATGCAAATATCCACGCCGGCCGTCATATCCACACAAAACAGCACCGGCCAGCATGCCGTTATCACGAGCTACGAAACTAATGCCCTGATTACGCTGTAAATACTGTCCAATTGCCTGCTTTGAATCGGCATCATCATGTAATCCTACGCCGTCAACACTTCGCCAGAGCGAAATAGCATCTTCATAATCGGCAATTGTCATTTCCTTAATATTCATAGTATCTCTCCAAGTATCGTTTGTTATGGTTATCGGCCGCCGAAAACAAACGGTTAAAATGCAGCTTATACTTCAAAACAAAGGGTTTCAAGATAAGGCTTAAATCCCATTTTTCTCCAAAAGGCAGTTGATAATTCATTACACACAGAAACTCTGACCTCTATGCGTTTAATCCCATGTTCCCGAAACCACTTCAGCGTCTTGTTAAAAAGGTTTTCCCCAACTCCGCATCTGCGATGCTTAGCAGCAACAGCTATCTCCTGAAACAAACCATAGCGCTTGGTTGTAAGGACCGGGGGAAATTTTTCGGTAAAAGCCAGGCAATGGCCGACAATCCGGCCGTTACGTTCAGCCACAAGAACACACGAATTGTTGTTTGATATGTGGGATGTAATAAATTCGACCCAAGCTTTGTGGGCCGTTGCTGTCCGGCTAAAAAACCGGTCACACTCTTTGTGAAAATCCATCATTTCTTTCCACAGTTCAAGCATAGCTGGAATATCGTTTTCAACAGCTTCTCGTATATTAATTCGCAGATTTTTCATATCAATCTTCCTTTTCAATAATCGCGATATAGAATGGGTCTTCAGGATTAACGAAGCATCTAACCTTCCAGCCGGTGCCATCGAGTATCTGTTGCATTTCATCCCTTGAAACCAAAAGATAATCAAGCCAGTCTGATACATATTTTTTGTATCTGACGCGAATCTTTATTTGTCCGGCCATCCGATTTCTTTTCCTGTTGTACTCGTGGTACTCCAGATAATTCGGCTCTTTGGTATCATATGGGTCAACTGTCCCTGCGATTATTCGTGCAGCGGGCGTCGTAATTTTGCAGAATCGTTTCAACAGCCATTTGGCACGCTTTGGATTAGAAAATAATCCAGCATTGTTACCATACAGAACGATTGTATCAAACGGGCCCATAGGACAACTCAACTGAGTAATTGACATTAGCTTCACTTTCTTAACACCACGCTCTTTACAGACCTTTACCGCCAGGGGTGAGTTATCGACACCGAGAACATCAAGTCCCTTATCCTGAAGATACAGCGCCACTCGTCCGGCTCCACAGCCAACATCAAGCACTTTGCCCTTTGCAAAGCGAATTGCCTTTTTCTCGTATTCCAGCCACTTTTTATACTCTGCAAAATAGTAACTAAAATAGATGTCAAGCTCGAAGAGGCCATCATCTCGCTCGACAATTGCGAAGCCGCCTTTGCCTTTTAAGTGGTCATATATCGCCTGTCCGAAAGCATCTTTATACTTTTCCATTTCGATATCCCTTAAACTTTTAATTATTTTTGTGCTACTGCTATCAATCGTTTCGCGTTATGGTCATAACCCGCACCAGTCAAATCTCCATAAATACTCACGGAGCTAAAACCACAAGCTGTCAGCAAACCGGAAAGCTCAACCGCGGAATAAATTCTATGGCCAAAGTTAAATTCCTGAAGCCTGCCATTTTCTAACATCATCCACTTGTTTTCACACCATGACCAATTTTGAGAAATTTTACTTTCCCGCAGAAAGATATCGCCGTTCTGGTCGCGCCATTCACGCTCGCTAAATTCTTTAGCAATTATTTCTTTGCCTGCTATGTCCATGAACAACTTCCCGCCTTGACGCAGGGAGCAATAGATATTGGTCAAAACGCGTTTGTTTTCCGCCGGATTTTCGAAATATCCGAAAGATGTAAACATATTGATTACCGCATCAAAGCTCTCAAGTAAGCAGAACCGTCTCATGTCGCTTCTGACGAAATCGATGTTCAGACCTTCGGTCTGGGCCTGTTTGCGTGCTTTGGCCAGATATTCTTCGCTAAGGTCAACGCCAACAACATTGTAACCTCTTCGCGCCAGCTCCAGCGAGTGCCTGCCGATTCCACAGCACAAATCCAGAATTTCTGCATCTTTTTCGAGACCCAAAAGTTTAATGACCTGGTCGATTTCTTCAGCAGTAACGTCCAATCGCTCTTGATTAAACAGTGTAGGCGCAAAGGTTTTCCAGAAACTTTCATCTTCATACCATGCTTTTTTCTGTGTTTGTTGCATAGCGGCTCCTTTCTAAATGCCCAATTAAAAAAGCCTTGCAGGGTTTCTGCTCCCTGCAAGGCTTTTTAGTTTCTTTGTAATATAAAGTCCTTTTAGGGAACAGTGGCCTTTATCCACAGCACGCCAATAATGCAGATAAACATTTTTAGCATGCCGAGTGTAAGGTCTGTGCGCAAAAGCCCTGCATCCGCGTAGCGGGCTGTTAGTTGCTTTTGCCTGTTTTCCCTAATTCGGACCATTAGAAACTTCCATCACTAAATTAACACCCTCTTATATCGACAAAATTGACCTATGTCAAGAAAAATTTTAAGATTATTTATGCCTTCGGTATCTGTGCCCCTCTGCCTTAGCTAATAGGCGGCCTCCGGCAACAATAGCTCACGATTTAGTCAGCCCCAAATTTTTCCCTTTTACCTTTTTCTTTTAAACTTCCCCCCCTTTCACCACCTTACCCATTTTAACATTGAAGGAGGTTTTTGAATCAGGTGTGTAATTTTTTACGCTTTTACACAAT
>CAZIKS010000085.1:0-15011 GCA_964539795.1 uncultured Pirellulales bacterium | reverse complement strand
ACTCGTCTCGAACAGCAAAACCACCAGGTGCAAATAAAGTGCCGAACACTATTGGACATTTTTTGCGTTTTTTTGACGTTTTTTCCCTCATTTTTTCCAGGATTGAGCGCGGGTTTTCGTTCAAATGCAAGGCTTGCAGTCGCGGCTGAGCGCAGTAGTACTGTTGTACGTCGAGCATCAGCCGTCGGCTGTGTAACGCAGCAGTTGGGCGAAAGGACCGCTCAATCAATCAATTGCGCAAGTATGCAGATGCCCAAATAGAATTTTCTTAAATTTTTTTTACTCCTCTCCACATAAAGACTTACAAATTTTGCCCCCTCAAAATTGCACGAATTTTCGACCGAAATGCGCAAGTCCATCTAATTATAGGGAGGCCTCTTTTCCCCTCCCCCTTATAAAAATGTAGGAGCCTCTTTCTATGACCACCAAAATGTATAATAGGGAAATGTCATCCCCGAGAGGCTGCTAACTTGGCACAGAACTGGGGATTATGCAAAACAAACCCAATTTTTCAAATAACTCAATGAACATAAACCCTGTTACAACAAAACATTACGACAATTTATACCTCCTCGGACATTGCCAAAACAAACCCAATTCAAACCCAATTTACAGGTTATTCAAACCCAAACAAAGCCAATTTCAGACCCGCCCGACTCGTCCTGAATTCTTTTTATTGTTCACTTTTCTCTGTCCCGGCTATAATCTAAAAATGCAAAACTGGACAATACAAAAGCTCTTAAACTGGATTACCGGCTATTTCACCGACAAGGGCCTCGATTCCCCGCGCCTAAGTGCGGAGCTTCTATTATGTTATGTCCTTCGAACCGAGCGAATCAAACTCTACACTCAGTTCGATAAACCCGTTGACAAACAGCACTTAGACCAGTTGCACGAATTGGTAAAGCGTGCCGGCCACAATGAACCTGTCGCCTATCTCCTCGGCAAAACCGAATTTTATTCCCTGGACTTAAAACTTACCGCCGATTGTATGATACCCCGCCCGGAAACAGAATTACTCGTCGAAAGAGCCATCGAATTTCTACGAACCCGAACCAGCCGCCAATTCGTCTGCGATTTATGTACCGGCTGCGCCTGCATCGCCGTCGCAATCGCCCGCAATTGCCCCAATACCCGGATAATCGCAACCGATATATCCGACGCCGCCCTGAAAATCGCCGCCCAAAACGTCGAAAAATACCAACTGGCTGAGCGAATCAAACTGTTATGCGGTGATTTATTCGACCCGGTTGTTCCCCAACTGGACACCGAAAAATTCGATTTAATCGTCTGCAATCCCCCTTATGTAAGCACAGCCGAATTCGAAACCCTCGACAAAACCGTAAAGGACCACGAACCCCGGCTTGCCCTCTACGCCGGAGCTGACGGCCTCGATATTTACCGCAGAATTGCCGAAAAGGTCTATGACTTCCTGAAACCCGATGCCGCACTGATACTGGAAATTGGTTACAGCCAAGGACAGGCCGTAAGAGAATTGCTCGAAAAAATGGGCTGTTTCAATGAAATCAAAATCGAAAAAGACTTCCACAACAACGACCGTATAGTAACAGCCGTAAAAAAATCATCATGATTCACCTGAAGACTTTTGCTCTTTAACATTTGAATACAGCTCAAAATCACTCTGATTGCGCTGGTGATTTGCCCTCCTCTTTACCCTTCAACTCCCGCCGCAACAAATGAACTTTATCTGTGACCAGCCGTTTTTTTTGTAACCGGTATCACCAGTCCCGATAGTAGTTTACGCCGATTTTATCAAGACGCTCGCAGTGCGGTTTCAGTCGTTTCTTAAAATCGGCCCAGTCTCGCAGTTCTTTCGGCGACCAGACCACCTCCGCCAGTGCGCACATACGGGGAACAGCCATATATTCCACATCCTTTTCGGTCGGTATATATTCGGTCCAGACATTCCCTTGCGCTCCAAGTATATGTCTGGTTTGCTCTGCGGTAATCTCCGATGGCGTCGGCTCATAGGAATAGACTTTTTCCAGAAGAATAGGCTTGGCCCACGTCGCTCCGGGTGCATCGTTCGAATCGGACTGTTTCATATCGAAGTAGCAGTGACTGCTCGGGCTCATAACAACATCGTGCCCTGCACGCGCAGCAGCAATTCCGCCCTCGGTCCCGCGCCACGACATCACCACAGCGTTTTCCGCCAGACCGCCTTCGAGAATTTCGTCCCAGCCGACAAGTTTTTTATTCTTTGCCGTCAGGAACTTCGAAATCCGCTTGATGAAGTAGCTCTGCAATTCATGCTCGTCCTTGAGCCCCTCGGCTTTTATCCTCGCTTGGCATTTCGGACAGGCCTTCCACCGGTCTTTCGGACATTCATCGCCGCCGATGTGAATATACTCGCCCGCAAACAAATCGGTTACCTCACAGAGCACATCCTGCATAAACTCAAAGGTAGCGTCATTACCGGCACAATAGACCTCTTTGTGAATACCCCACTTTGTCTCGACCTTAAACGGCCCGCCCGTACAGGAAAGCTCCGGGTAACCCGCCAAAGCCGCAACCGAATGACCCGGCATCTCTATCTCCGGAACAACCGTAACAAACCGCCCCGCGGCATATTCGACAATCTCGGCAATGTCATTTTGCGTGTAAAAGCCGTCGTACTTTTTACCATCCTCGCCTACCCTCCAGCTGCCAATCTCGGTTAGTTTCGGATGTTTCTTGATTTCGATTCGCCACCCCTGGTCGTCGGTCAGGTGCATGTGCAAAACATTGAACTTATGATAGGCAATCAGGTCGATATATTTCTTAACAAATTCTGTGCTGAAAAAGTGCCGGCTGACATCCAGATGCATCCCCCGCCAGACATATCGCGGCTTATCTTCAATCTCCACCTGCCTGATGCTCCAGGCAACATCCTGAACTTTCTCTTTACCCTCGATAGCCCTCGGCAGCAGTTGTCGCAGCGTTTGACACCCATAGAATACCCCCGCCGGCGAAGCAGCATTGATAAATATGCTGTTGTTAAGTACTTTCAGGTCATAGCCTTCCGCCCCAAGATGCCCCTTGCTGGATATATCAAGAAGATAAATGCGGTTAACCTGTCCCTTTGTTTGCGAAATTTCTTTGACTTCGAGCTTAAAACCGGTTGCAGGCCCCAGCAACCCAGCCAGATACTCCCCGATACAGCGGGTGCCTTCGGTAACCACGATTATCGTCTCCGGCGTGAGGCTAAATGTTCCCTTTGCCTCCTCTACCTTCATCGGCCTGGGGATAACATCAGCCGCCTTTGTTTCCGTACCCTGCATTAAGACTGACGCTATGACAATGAATATCAAAAGTTTCTCTATCTTTTTAACCATAATTGCTCTCCTTTCCAAATTCACTGTGCGTGCCGCTTTCGGTTCAGACTTGTTTTGTTTCTACTGCTTCCGCACAACTTTGTCTTTTAATCGGTTTTAATAGTAATTTCCATCTGGTTCCAAAGGTAATTCACTCTGTGCGATTTGCCTTGTTCGTTTTTCATTGCATCGGACCAGATGAACACCATTTTTTTACCGTCGGCACTAATCCATTTTGGTGAAAGTTTAGGTTGGTAAGTTAGATTTTTATCGTCATCAACTGTCCAGTAATCGGTATAAAAAAATTGTTTCCACGACCCATAGGGCTTCTCAGAATACCAGAAACCCAGGCTTCCGGTTTTGGTGTGCATCCACGAAGCAAAATAGTCTTTCGCCGAATTTGTAAGGCCGCGTCCGCCATAAGTGCCGCCGTTTACCATAATATAAAGCTCAAGACCCGGATTCCACACAACAGAAGGCAGCCATGAGTACCAGCCGAAATATTCGCCGTTTGGATTTTTCTCATCGAATACGCACACTGCGTCACGTTCATTTATGTCTTTGCTCCACGTCGGTTCATCGCCGGCCCAGCCGCTGAAATATTCCCAGTTGCTGCGTTTCTCAAATTCCTCCACCCGCACCCTCGCCAGCAGCAAACGGTTGCTTTGAGCCCCTTCGGGCGAATATATATAAATAAACTCGTCCCTGGCAGCTTGATTGTCCTGGCCGTTTTGAACAAAAGCGCAAAACACAAATGGATATGCCGCATATCCGTCATGCTGGAGCCCGTACTCTTCCATGAAAAACATCTCCTCGGCGGTTACCACGTTCCTTGCATCATCCAACGGCTCAATCAGCCGCTCTTTTCCGTCTTTATTTACTCGGTACCACGTTTTGCAGTTATCAGTTGATTTTAATAACTTCACGCCTCGAAAAGGCCCGCTGAAGGTATTCTTGCGGCATTTTGAAACAAGTGAATAGATTGTGCCGTTTACCGAATACATCCCGTAACCGAACCAGCCGTTCTCACCCATAAAAAAATTTGGATAGCCGGGGATATCGGCTCGGGTAAAATCATCTGCACCCCCGGAGATTCTATACAAGTGATTACTATATCTATGCGGGCCTTCCAACCAGTTCCCATCATCCATTGAGGTTATTTTACTGCCGTCTCTCGCCCACGTCATACACCAGTTATCACCTCTATGACCGAGCCGTTTTAATGTATCATATTCGAATACTACACCAACTGGTTTCCCTGCTTTCCCCTGACAGCCTGATAGAACAATCACCACCGAAAATAAAATTAACAAACTTAAATTAATTCTCATCCTGTTTCTCTTTTGATAATACCAAAGTTATCTTTTGCTGGTTCCAGCCGTAGTTTTTTGTCCAGCGGCCCTGGCAATCCGAGAATATCAAATACATTTCCCTGCCGTCTTCGCTTATCCATTTTGGACTAAGTTTCGGCTGATATAATCTGGCGCTGGCCTCGGTGGATGTCCACTCCTTGTCAAAGTAGAACTGCTTAAATGGCCCCCATGGCTTCTCGGCATACCACATACCCAGTGACGATGGATACTTCCATCGGTTAGTACCTTCTCTCCCTCGAGCTGCTGCAACCATGACATATAAATCCAGCCCGGGATTGTACACTACATCAGGGAACCATCCACAGTGGAGGTATCTCTTCGGCATATTATGCATAACGCCTTTTTGCTCAATATCCGACGTCCATACCGGCTTACCGGCCTTGTTGAATTCCTTGAAATAGGTATAAGCGGATTTATTTAGAATCTTATCTTTCGGAACTCGCGCTAAAACGATTTCTTCCGCCCTGTAAGTCCCTGCTTTTGAATAGATATATACGTAATTATCCTTTGCTAATGAGTAATCCTTGCCGCATTGCAAAAACGTATTGTAGCTGAATGAATAGTCTTCAGTTTCATGCCAGAAGAACATCCCTTCATCGCTTACAAAATCGAAAGTTGAATTTTTGTCGTCATGACGATACCACGTCTTCCCAAAGTCGGGTGAATATACCAGCTTTGTTCCATGCCACAATGTATCGAAGCCCCCGCCGGTTCTCGATATAAAATGATAAAGCACGCCGTCGACGGATATAATCCCAAAGCCGTACCAGCGATGCTCGTAATATTGTTTGAATTGTTCCAATTCCGCAAGTAATTCACTGCCGTGAGTTCTTTTTTGATCGCGAAGATAATTGGGATAGCCTGCCAGAAAGTGAGCGTCGAATGGTTCAGGCCCGCCGCTAAACCTGTAAACTCTGCAGTTGTAGTTCGTGCATGGCTTTTCCTGCCAGCCCTCTCCGTCGTCGCAATTGATATAGATATTATCATCTGCCGCCCACGTCTGGCAGAAATTATCGCCATCGCCGGTGCGGTAAACGTGAGAGTCGATTTTAACACCAACCGGCACAGGTTTTGTAACGGCCGGGTTTGTACAGGATATCGAACTAAACAATAGCAGCAGCAGAATAAGCAATGAACTGCATCTCATTTTCTAACCTCCAAAATAATAATACCTGTGGCATAACTATAAAGCGGTTTTGAGTAGAGAATAGTCTGCCAAAAGCCAAATGTCAATATTTATAAAACCTTGTTATTTGCATCGAGTTACTTGCCGAAGCCGGCCTAAATTACATTCCCCTTTCATTGTCCCACAGCATAACCTGCAGCCGCCGGCCGAATGCAAAACCACTCCGCTTGCACATATCAGCCACTATTGGCGACTTGGCCGATAGCTCCTTTCTACTGGCCGCCTGTGGCATCAGCATCACTTTCTCCGAATCCACATTCCCCAGTGCTTCTATCGTCTGCTGTACTTCCCGTAAGTCAGCTTCCGAATCGACAACAAACTTCAACTGGTATTCATACTCATCGAGCAGCTTTCTCAAAACCTCTGTATCCAGCCTCACTTCTTCATGTTTGCCTGCAGGTTCAGGCTCAGCCGGCGCCGAGTTACTCAACTTCGGGCTGATACTCATCAGGTCACACTGCAAATCCGCTGCGTATTCAATCCCAGCCGTTTCGATGGTGATATGTTTGCCGTTTTTCTTTAGCCTCTGTGCCAATTCCGGCAGCTCCGGTTTTACCATTGGCTCGCCGCCGGTTATTACCACAAACCTGCTTTGCCACTGCCCGACAGCCTCGGCTATTTCTTCGATACTGTAATCCCGCCCCGAATTCTCATCCCAGGCGTACTTCGTATCGCACCAGCGGCATCGTAAAGGGCAACCTGCCAGCCGTACAAACACACTCGGTACGCCCGCTAAAAATCCTTCTCCCTGCAGTGAATAAAAAATCTCACTAACCTTCATCGTTCGTATCTCGCACCGTATGTTGTAAATATCCTATTTTGTTTCTTTGTACTCAATCGGGTCTTCAAGGCCCGCCTCCGCAAAACCTTTCAGTCTAAGCCTGCACGAATCACACCCGCCGCAGCTTCGACCTTCCTCATCCGGGTCGTAGCAACTGTGGGTCAGTGAGTAATCAACCCCTAACTTCGTTCCTGCAAGAATAATCTGCCCCTTTGTCATATTTATAATCGGGGTAACGATTCGATATTTCCCTTTACCCTCGACCGCCGCCGCCGTCCCTAAGTTGGCCAATCTTTCAAAAGCTGTTATAAATTCAGCCCGGCAATCCGGATACCCGCTGTAATCTGTTGTATTGACGCCTATGAATATATCGAAGGCCCCCAGTACCTCCGCCCATCCGAGGGCGTAGCTCAGAAATATCGTATTGCGTGCCGGCACGTAAGTCGCCGGAATTTGCCCCCCCCGGCCCAAATCCGCCCTGTCTTTCGGTACCTTAATTTCAGGGTCTGTCAGGGCCGAACCGCCGAAGCTGCCCAACTCAATATCGATTATGCGATGCTCAGCCGCCCCTAAAGAATCAGCCGTTTTTTTCGCCGCCTCGATTTCCCGCCGGTGTCGCTGGCCGTATCGAAAGGTTAAAGCGCTGCAATGGTAACCTTCACTGCGGGCAATCGCCAAAACAGTAGCCGAATCAACACCGCCGCTGAGCAAAATTACCGCTTTTTTATTTTTTTCAAACATTTTTCACCTGCCTTGCAATAATTATTAATATCCATTATATTGGTTAAGCGAAGTTTTTGCGAGACTCAATAAATGAGCAAAAAAACAGAACTTGAGTTTTTTGACAATCCTCGCCCGCAGCGGGATTACGCTATCACCATCAGGTGTCCGGAATTTACCAGCCTCTGTCCCAAAACGGACCAGCCGGACTTCGGCGAGATTTTAATCGAATACTGCCCGGATAAAATATGTATCGAGTTGAAAAGTCTGAAGTTCTATATGCAAAGCTATCGTAATAAAGGAGTCTTTTACGAAACCCTGACAAATGATATACTGGATGACCTCTCCGGTGCCTGCAGGCCGCGATGGATGAAGGTTACCTCGAAATTCACCCCTCGCGGCGGAATTACCACCGAGATAGTGGCCGAATACAAAAAGGAAAAATGACCAGAGATTCTTCGGAGGTATAAAATGAGCATAAGCTTTCATTGTGAATATTGCAATAAGAAGATTGAAGCCCCCGATGATGCCGGCGGAAAGTGGGGAAAGTGCCCCTCCTGTCACAGGAGGCTGTATATCCCAAGCTCCGAATCCGGGGAAGAGCTGAAACTTGCTCCAATCGACGAAACCGAAGAGCAAAAGAAAAAGCGATTAATGGCTGAAACCTTCCACCTTACACAGGACATTTTGCGGGAAAGAGAAATACCCGAGGAAAACTCCGAACAGCCCGCCGAAACGCCCATGGCTTTTCACCTCACGGACGAGGAATTATTGCAAAGCATAATTACGTATCTGCGTCGGATGGCTGACGGCTGGCTGGACGAAGCTGAAGGTACCGAGGAACTTATAACCGCCTGCGGCCAAAGGGCTGTAGAAGCTCTCGACGAAATTGCCCTTAGCGAAATACCTGACCCACAACTGGCTGATATTCCTACGCAGGTCCTGGCCGGACTCATAAGAAACCTCCGAGCAAAGATAGTCTGATTCATCTGCCAAATCCGGTATATACACAAAATGCCGCTATTTTATGCATTTTTTCACATTTCTCCCTTGACTTGCAAAGTACATCCTGTATAATAGTATCAGCCTTCGTATTTTACCTGATATACCGAGGAGATTGATAACAATGGAGATTTTGCAAACCCTTAAGTTTCCATTTTGCGAGGCATTCTACTATCAGATATGATGCACCGTAAGCGGTTCTGTAAGGGCTTATCTACGACCTGATTGCAGTTATAGTATGGCTGATTATCAAGCTTTTTAAGGTGGTAGAGAGATGAGAGATGTAAAAATTACAATCTGGGTGATGGTTGCTGTAGAAATGTTCTTGACTGTAGTTAATACAGCATCGGCCGTCTCACATCAACTGATAGATGAGTATTACCTGGATGTTGGAAACCACTGGGAATATCAAGTACACATTACAGAAGACCCGGATGCCGGAACGGTCGACTGGTGGGGAACAGAGGTAGAAGAAGTTGCCGGAAACGAAATTATTGAAGGCTACGACACAGCGATCATCGAGACCACTTTAGATATTTCAGGCTGGGGAGTTTCTTGGTCCACGCATAATTGCTCTCTAACACAGGATTATCTTCTCGAAATTCGATACGAAGATGAAGAAATGATTCGTATTGTTAGAAATAATAATCCATTTGAATGCGCACCGGTTTGGGTCAACGAATCAGACAACAACCGCCATTTTGGCCATGGCGAACATTACGGAATACTAAAAGACCCATACTATACGTGGGACGGCTACCAGGATAGCTACATAACATTTCTCCGTACCGAGTCAGTTACAGTTCCTGCAGGGACCTTTGATTGCGTAGTTGTTTTTATTCGTACTGAGTTCCACGAGTTTGCAGGACTATGGGGATATGACGAGAATACTATTTGGGCCTATCCGGAGGTAGGAGTGGTTAAAACCGATGAGTACGTCTGGATGTGGGACCCGATTGAAGAACAGGAATATACCGGCAGAGGAACTACAGAGCTCACTTCTGTAAGCCTCGTTAACCATGACCCTGAACTTGGCAACGGTTCCGTTAGTCCTGCTTATGGATATACAGACATGGATTTTTATTGGTACGTTGACTATTACGACACTGATGGCGATGCTCCTGCTGGAAAGGATATTTACATTGATGGAATAGCTTACACGATGAGCCTTTATTCAGGCTCTGCTTCAGACGGAACTTATCAATACGGCCCTAAAAAACTACAAGGGGGTTCTCATAATTACTATTTTTACTTTACGGATGGAAAGGGCGGAAGCGACCGGTTCCCGAAAAGCGGATCAAATCCAGGACCGACTGTCATATCCCCTAAATACATGGGAGACCTTAACGGTGATGGTTTTCTCAACTTTACTGACCTCCCCTTTTTAGCCTCGAACTGGATGAGAAATGACTGTAACATGTCGAACGAATTCTGCAACCAGGCCGACATAGACCTTTCCGGTGATGTAGATTATCTTGACTTTGCTGCGTTTTGTGACAACTGGCTGAATTATTTAAATTTAGTCGGCCACTGGACGATGGATGACAACGCTGATGACACTAAGGTAGTAGATAGCAGTGATAATAGCAATGATGGGACTGCTCAGCAAAATACATCTGTTTTAAGCACGACAGGCAAAATCGGAAGTGCCTTGACTTTCAATGGCAGTGGCGATTACATCAATTGCGGTAATGACTCAAGTTTGGATTTGACTGATAATTTTACAATTGCGGCTTGGATTAAACCGACATCCTTTTCTCGGCTGGGAGGGATAGTAGGTAAGTACCACACATATCCGGCAAACTCATATTGGTTAAGATTAGGCTCAGTTTATCCGTATAATAAGGTTTCATTCGGTGGAAAAACCATCCTACATTCATCGAGCACGTTGAACGCGAACCAGTGGTATTTCATAGTTGCCATGAGTGATTCCGGAATCGGTAAGATTTATATAAATGGCAATCTCGATGCTTCATCAGCAGTATCAATCTCATCAAGTTCAGACCCGGTATGTATAGGAGCCGACTATCTGGGCGATCCTCGTTACTTCGACGGTATAATTGACAACGTAATGATATTAAACAGGGCTTTATCTACTGGGGAAATCCAGCAGCTTTATCAGGATGGGTCGAATTGAGCAGTGCGGTGATGTTGAGAAGGAAGCGCTGACCAATATTCCCCAATTGCCCCTGACTCTGTCGAAAAAAAATACTTTCCCAACTTTATCATTGTTAAATTAAGGTTTTATTCATTATCCGCTACTTGCCGGAGCTGTGGGCGTACTCGAAGAATTTCTCTCTCAGCCGTTTTGTAATCGGCCCGGGCTTACCGTCGCCAATTGTCCTTCCGTCTATCTCGACTATCCCAATAATCTCAGCGGCCGTACCCGTGAGGAAAATCTCATTGCTAAAATGCAAATCGCGTTTTGTCAGGTTCTCCTCGACCACTTCCAAATTCTCTTCCTTTGCAAGCCTGATAACGAGGTTGCGAGTGATTCCATCGAGCGCACCGGCCTCGACCGGCGGAGTGCTAAGCACGCCGTCCCTGACAATAAAGACATTATCGACCGTCGCCTCGGCAACGTATCCCTCGTGGTTGTACATAATCGCCTCGGGAACGTCATTATCCAGTGCCTCGAGCTTGGCTAAGATATTATTCAAATAATTCAGGCTCTTGACCTGGGGCGGCATAGCAAGAGGATGATTTCGGATTGTCATGGCGCTGATTACCTTCATCCCCGTTTCATAAAGCTCTTCCGGATAAGCCTGAATTTTGTCGGCTATGATAATCAGCCCGCTTTTCTTGCACAGATATGGACTCAGCCCCAGGGTTCCTGCACCGCGTGTGACCACCACCCGAATATACCCGTCCGCAATACCGTTGGCCTCGACCGTCTTCTTGATTGCGGCGGCAAGCTCCCCCTTATCTAATGAGATTTCCAGCCGAATCACTCTGGCCGACTCCCAAAGCCGCCGAAGATGAGATTCCAGCTCGAATACTCTGCCGTCATAAACGCGGATACCCTCGAAAACACCGTCTCCGTAGAGAAGACCGTGGTCGAAAACAGATACCTTCGCATCAGCCTCATCCAAAAGCTTCCCGTCCACCCAAATTTTAAGAGCCATCACAATTCCTCGAATGCCGATTTTTCCAATTTACAGGTTAAAAAGAATACTTTTATCAATACGACACCAATAATCTTATCGCATTCACCTTGAACGGCCAAGAATTTTCTTTGCCGAGACTGCCTTGTTGAACATTTGGTCAAAAAAACGTTTTGTTTAAATCATAACTGTTTTGCCATATCTATATTTTCTCACTTTGCAATAATACAAAATCCTTTGGATTTCAGCCTTCTCCATAGCCCAAATTCTAACCCAACTCGGTCTAAAAGGCAATAATTAGGTTTTTCCTTGACCATCCAGGCCAATAAGCGTATAATCGTATCGGCTTTCGTATTTGGCCTGATATAACGAGGAGAATATGAATATGGAGAATTTTCCTTTACCCGTAAGTTTTCGCAAACCTTACAGCGCTATCTATATATAAAACATTAACTTCTTTGTGAGAGGAGTAGCAAAATGATGAGAAAAACTAATTTAAGTCTTATGATTGTGGCATTGTTGGGACTTTTAGTTTTCGTCCAATTTGTACAGGGTGACTCGAAGATGTACTGGACTGACAGCGGTACTCGCAAGGTTCAGCGTGCCAATCTGGACGGCAGCAATATCGAAGACTTGGTTACCACGGGGCTGATCACCCCGCGAGGCATCGCTGTGGATCTGTCCGGCGGGAAAATGTATTGGACAGTTATGGATACCGACAAGATTCAGCAAGCGAATTTGGATGGCAGCAATATCGAAGACCTGATTACCACAGGTCTGAGTGGCCCGTTTGGTATCGCTCTGAACCCGATCGATGGCAAGGTATACTGGACGGATTTATATACCAAAAAGATTCAGCGGGCAAATCTGGACGGAAGCGGAATTGAAGACCTGGTTACCACTGGCCTGAGTCGCCCACAAGGGTTCGCGCTGGACCCGATCGGCGGCAAGATGTACTGGACGGATACAGGCACTTACAAGATTCAGCGGGCTAATCTTAATGGCAGCAATATCGAAGACCTGGTTACCACGGGGCTGACCAGTCCATACTGGATCGCTCTGGACCTTTTGGCTGACAAGATGTACTGGACGGATTACGGAGCTGGCAAGATTAAGCGGGCCAATCTGGACGGAAGCAACGTCGAGGAACTGTACACGGGCCCGAGTGGTCCATACGGAATCACTCTGGATCCGCCCAGTGGCAAGTTTTACTGGACGAATTGGAACTTCAACAGGATTCAGCGGTCAAATCTGGACGGAAGTAATGTCGAAAACTTGGTCACCACAGGTCTAAGTAATCCGGCTGGGATCGCAATTCCACAGTTCGTGTGTCTTGACTATCTCGGGATCAAGCCTTCAGAGGGCCTTAACACCTCCGGCGTTGCCGGTGGGCCCTTTGATCCAATCAGCAAAACTTACACGTTGATGAATAACGGTCCAAACTCGCTCGACTGGACTGTTACTGTAACTGAGCCCTGGCTTGATGTATCCTTGATTGGAGGAACATTAGCCAGCGGCGCTTCGACAACGGTGGACGTGAGCCTGAATAGTTTTGCCAATTCACTGTCGGCAGGGGTCTATTCTGACACGGTTGAATTTACCAATGTGATTAGTGGCGTCACCCAGACTCGTGAGGTAATACTAACCATTACGCTCGAGCAGGCCAAGCTGATACCTTCCGATGGCGATTTAGGCGATGAATTCGGACACTCGGTGGCGATCAGCGGTGACTATGCTATTGTCGGAGCGCACGGTGATGATGACTACGGCAACTATTCCGGCTCGGCATATATATTCCAGCGCAGCGGCAGTAACTGGACTGAACAAGTTAAGCTAACACCGGCAGACGGTGATTCTTGGGAATATTTCGGCTATTCGGTGGCGATCAGCGGTGACTACGCTATTGTCGGAGCGTACGGTGATGATGACAGAGGCAACTATTCCGGCTCGGCATATATATTCCAACGCAGCGGCAGTAACTGGATAGAGCAGGCTAAGTTAATACCATCCTATAATAGTAGTGGCGGCCAATTCGGACGCTCGGTGGCGATCAGCGGTGACTATGTTATTGTCGGCGCGCCTTATGATGACGACAACGGCACCAGTTACGGCTCGGCCTATATATTTCAGCGCATCGGCAGTTACTGGATAAAGCAGACCAAGCTTTTATCTTCGGATGGCTATTTTTACGACTTTTTCGGCCGCTCGGTGGCAATCAGCGGTGACTATGCTATTGTCGGAGTTGTCAATGATGATGACAACGGCTTCGAATCCGGCTCGGCATCTATATTCCAGCGCAGCGGAAGTGACTGGATAGAGCAGGTCAAACTCCTACCTTCCGACGGCTATTCTTTCGACCATTTCGGCTATTCGGTAGCGATCAGAGGTGATTATGCTATTGTCGCAGCGCCCTATGATGACGACAACGGCAGCGAGTCCGGTTCGGCCTATATATTCCAGCGCAGCGGCAGTGACTGGATAGAGCAGGCAAAGCTGTTACCTTCCGACGACTATTCTTACGACTATTTCGGCTATTCGGTAGCGATCAGCGGTGACTATGCTATTGTCGCAGCGCCCTATGATGATGACAACGGCAGCGAGTCCGGTTCGGCCTATATATTCCAGCGCAGCGGCAGTAACTGGACAGAGCAGGCAAAGTTGAAACCGACTAATGGCTATAGTGAAGACTATTTCGGCGTCTCGGTGGATATCAGCGACAAATTGTCAATTGTGGGAGCTTATTATAATGATGACCATGGCACTAATTCCGGTTCGGCATATATATTCGGTAAACCGTATGTCCCGCTGCCGATAGAAGTACTGATGAAATTTACGCCCCAGGCTTTGAATCTCAGCAGCGGAGGAAAGTTAGTTAAGGCGCATTTTGTTCTGCCGGAGGGCTTCAGCGTCGAAGATGTCGACGCTAATATACCGGCTGTGATTGAGCCATACGGCATCGAATCGTACAGCCTGAGTGTCCTGCTTAACGATGAGGGTTTAGTTAGGGTCGAAGCTACCTTCAATCGTTCTGATTTATGCAGCGCGATAACAGTTTATGACCAGAGCATAGAGCTAAAGGTAACCGGCAGCCTTACTACCGGCCAACAATTTTACGGCACTGACATAATAAAGATAACCGATAGGGCTTTTGAGTATCTTGGCCTTTTCGTATCTTACTGGCTCGAAGCCGACTGCATTGAGCCGGACTGGTGCGGCGGCGCAGACCTTAACGAAGATTCGGTAGTTAATTTCTTAGACTTCGCCCTCCTCGACCGCTGCTGCATAGAAGTCACTGAAGAATAAGCAGGCACAAGAGACTGTTGTTGCCTGCGGTTCGGTCTGTTCTTATTTTCTCCGGTGCTGCGCACCTGCGAAAACCTGTATGACCCTCATTGCGGCCTCCGCCAACAACAGCTACAATCCACGCAATACGCACCACGCGCGACGCACTACAAAACAGCCAGCCACCCCAGCCAAACCCACCACCGGCCACACCACCAAGCCAACGACCCCCACCACCAGCCACCCACC
>CAZIKS010000084.1:0-15169 GCA_964539795.1 uncultured Pirellulales bacterium | reverse complement strand
TATTAGCGACTTTTTCATAGGTAGATACTATAGCATTTTAAGACAAAGCTACAAGGCTTTATTTGTATTCTGAGTTGACAGGTTGTTTAATTGAGCATGAGTGAAATTTGGTGGAAAAGGGTTGAAAAAAGTGGGGGGTTGAGATACAACATCAGGGCAGAGATGAAGATATTAGACAGATATGTTGCCAAGAGCTTTCTGATAGGGTACCTCATCGCGTTCTGCGTGCTGATAGGGCTTACTATAATAATCGACCTATTCGTGAACCTTGACGAGTTTACCGAACAGACGGAGTACGGGAGTTCGGCTGTTATCAGGAACGTATTGAGCTATTACGGGGCGCATATTACACTGTACTTTCGGGATTTTGCGGGGATGATAACGGTAGTTGCGGCGGTGTTTTCATTAGGGAAAATGGTGCGGCATAACGAGCTTGTGGCTGTGATGAGCTCGGGGGTGAGTCTGAAAAGGGTGATAGCGCCGATAATCATTCTTGCATTAGGGCTGACGGGGCTTTTGGTGATTGACCAGGAATTTTTGATACCTCGACTTGCGGACAAGCTTGTCCGCAAGCATGACACGATGGTGGGCAAGGAAAGTTACGATGTTTGGTTTCTCAGCGACAGGAGCGGTTCGCTGATTTGCTCGCGCCGATTCGATGTTGAGACATCGACATTGGAGGAGCCGACAATTCTATTGCGTACGAAGAAGGCCGATTCGTTAGAGTGGATAGTAACGGGGTGGATATCGGCTGAGAAGGCGGTGTTTAATTTCGATACGGAGCGGTGGGATTTTGTTAACGGGCGATTAGGGACGCTGAATTCTCCTAAAGGGCCGCAGCCGATAGACTCCTATTCGAGCGACGTTACTCCGAGGGAGATTCCTGTGAGGCGGCACTCGCTGCACAAGACACTGCTTAGTTCGAAACAGTTAGCGGTGCTTGCGTCGCGGGGGACGAAAATCAAAGACCTGACGCAGCTTCACAGCCAGAAGCACTTTCGCATAACGGACCCGATAATCAATCTTGTTATGCTTTTGATAAGCCTGCCGGTGCTTGTCTGCCGTGACCCGAAGGCGATGAAGTCGGCGATAATGTTCAGCTTCGGTATGACGGCACTTTGTTTTGTTACGACGTTTTTGTGCAAGCTTCTTGCGACGGAATACGTTTTTAACAGGGTGATGCCGGAGTTGTGGGCGTGGCTACCGGTTTTTATTTTTCTGCCGATAGCTTTTGTGGAGCTTGATTCGATGAAGACTTAATCTTGCGGGTTTTGGAGGTCAGTTCGCGGAGTTGCTTGTTTATTCTGACGCTGCACCATTGTTTTCCGCACATAGTGCAGTAGTCTTCGGAGGGCAGGTTTTTGTCGGGGAGCTTTTTGCAGACCTGTCGGTACATTTTCTCAGCGGTTTTGGGGTCGAGAGATTCGGCGAGGTGGGCTTTCCAGTCGAGATTGCTTCGGGCGGCGCTTAGTTTTTTATCCCTGTCTGCGGCACCATTTAGGCCTCGAGCGATATCGGCGGCGTGGGCGGCGATTTTTGAGGCGACGACTCCGATGCGGACGTCATCGGTAGTTGGCAGGCCGAGATGCTCTCTCGGGGTGACGTAGCAGAGGAATGAGGCACCGTAGAAGGCGGCGGCGGTGGCGCCGATAGCGGAGGTTATGTGGTCGTAGCCGGGGGCGATATCCGTTACGACGGGACCGAGGACGTAGAAGGGGGCGGAGTTGCATATCTGCTGCTGGATTTCCATATTGTATTGAATCTGGTCGAAGGGGACGTGGCCGGGACCTTCGACCATAACCTGGCAGCCTTTTTGCCGTGCGCGGCTGGTAAGTTCGCCGAGGGTTCGCAGTTCTGCGATTTGTGCCTTGTCGGTGGCGTCGGCGATGCAGCCGGGACGGAGGCCGTCACCGAGAGAAAAACAGATGTCGTATTCTGCCATTATGTCGCATAAATCGTCGAACATTTCGTAGAGGGGGTTTTGGCTGTTGTGATGGAGCATCCATTTTGCGAGGAGGGCTCCGCCGCGGCTGACGATTCCGGCGATTCGGGATTCGAGGAGTGGGAGGTGCTCTTTCAGGATGCCGGCGTGTATTGTGAAGAAATCGACGCCCTGTGCGGCCTGTTTTTCGATGACATCGAGAATTGTTTTTCGGTCTATCTGCTCGACGGTTCTATCGATTATGACCTGATAGATTGGTACGGTTCCGAAGGGAACGGGGCATTCGGCCAGGATTTTTTGTCGGGTGTCGTCGAGGTTGCCGCCGGTACTTAGGTCCATAATCGCATCGGCACCGACGGAGAGAGCGGTTTCGGTTTTTTCGAGTTCGGCTTCGAGCGAGCAGCGTTCGGTACTTGTGCCGATGTTGGCGTTTACCTTTGTGGAAAGTATTCGTCCGATGCCGGTGGGTTTTAAGTTTGTTTTGAGGTGGAGCCTGTTGGCGGGTATTACCAATCGTCCGTCGGCGATTTGGTCGCGGATGAGGGCGGGTTCGATGTTTTCGGTCTCGGCGACAAATTTGACCTGGTCGCTGATAGTGCCTGTTTTAGCTATTTGTAATTGTGTTGCCATTTTTTTATTTGTGCGAAAAATAAAAAATCGCTTCTAATTGGAAGCGACCGGCCGACGGTTGTCTAAATTTAACACATTTTATCGCTTCCCTACGCAGGCGTATCGAGGTAACGACTGTCCTGATCAGGTTCAAAGGGTTTTTTTCTCAGACCGGCCTATCGGCAGGCCACCCCTGCGAACTAAGACCATTATATCGTGTTGTTTTTGAGAGTCAAACAAATATTGGGGCCGGGGTTTCCGCGGCGTATTGAGTGCGGGAGATTGGGTTAATTTGGGTGGATTTATTTTGGCGGGAGTGATTTATCCCAGTTCAGGACGCCGTATTTGCGACAGATTTCTATTGTCTTATCGAGAGGGAGGGCGTCGGCGCGGTTGCCGTTAATTCCTGTGATGGTAGTAGCTTTGAAAAGGGAGTTGTAAATGGCTTCTTCGGCGGCTTCGGCGACGGCTTTGAATAAGGGGGTCATCATATTATTCGAAAGGAGTTCTGCGGAGAGGTTTTTGGTCGGGTGGGCGGAGAGTCTTAAATTTTCGGCGGTTGAGAAGGCGATGACGTAGTCGCCGCTTCCGTTTGCCATAGATGAGCCGGTGCGTGCCAGGCCGAGAAGTGCTCTTTTGGCGAGCCTTTTTAAGTTTCGATGGAGGATAGGGGCGTCGGTAGCGACAACGAGCATACAGGAGCCATCCGGCTGGTCGGCGCTGCTTTTGGCAGCCAGTTCCCTGCCAACAGGGGCACCATTGATTGTTAAATCACCGCCGAAATTGGTCTGAACCAATACGCCTACTGTGTAGGCGCCCTGGGATTTGGGGAGCAAGCGCGATGAGGAGCCGATACCGCCTTTGAATCCGAAGCAGACGGTTCCGGTGCCGGCACCGACTGAGCCTTCTTCGACGGGGCCTTCTTCGGCTTTTTCTATTGCCTGCCTGACGTGGTGGGTGCGGACGGCTCTTGCCCTGATATCGTTTAGTCTGCCGTCGTTTGTCTCGCCGACTACGGGATTTACGGACCTGATGTTTTCGTTGCCGGGCAGGTTCAGCATGTACTCGATTAAGCCGTCGGCGACCAGGGGGGCATTGAGGGTGTTGGTGAGAAGTATTGGAGTTTCGATGTTGCCGAGTTCTTCGACCTGTGTGGAGCCAATAAGTTTGCCGAAGCCGTTGCCTACGTAGAGGGCGGCCGGCACTTTGGCCTGAAAGAGATTTCCCGAATGCGGGAGTATGGCGGTTACGCCGGTTCTTATGCTGTTGCCCTCGATAAGAGTCAGATGGCCGACCCTGACGCCTTTTACATCGGTGATAGCGTTGAATTTGCCGGTAGGCAATACTCCCACCACAAGGCCTATATCGCGGGCTCGGGGTTTGTCTGTTTGTGAGCAGTTGTTTTTCATTTTGCTGTGCCTTAAAACATTTTGAGATATAGTCTTTTGCTGAGCATTGCAGCCGGCGACAAATAATGCTGCCAGCAAAACTATAACAGAATATATTTTTGCCCTACTGTTCATATCTATTGCATCTGAGCGATTATGAGTTAACGATATTCTACAATTAATAGCTGCCATATTCCAAGGCTGTCTCTATAAAGACGGCGTAGTTTTCAAGGGTTTTTTGCGAGAGGGGGTCGTTAATGGGTGCCGCTGTCGGCATAATTACAAATCTTCCGCCTTTTTTTGCCTGTTTCATTGCGTCGATGACAAATTCCCGCACTTCTTCGGGTTGGCCGTGCTCGAGGAGTTTCATTTCGATATTTCCGAACAGACATACTTTTCCACCAGTTTGTTTTTTGACCTGGCCGAGTTCTATATCACCATCCGGCGGGGGTTCAACGGGGTCCATTGCGTCAGGCTTGGTTTTCATTATTTCGTCCAGTACCTTCGCTATTTTGCCGTGACAGTGAATGCGCGTCTTTGCTCCGTATTGATGAAGGATGTCCGAGATACGTTTAACGTAGGGCGTTACAAATAGGGGGAAGTAATCGGGTGAGAGGAAGGGAGGGGTTGCATATTCGGGCCCGCATATTCGAAAGAGAGTCTCATTCCAGTTAACACCGGTATTTACACCGGCCTCCATGACGTTTTTCAGGTGAGCGAGCTGCCGCCGATGGATGAAATCCATTAGGTATTTTATCCGGTTGGTTTGTGTTGTTGCAAAAAAGAGGAAGCGGCTAAATTCGAACAGTTCGCCCACTTCGCAAATTGCGTCGCCGACGGTGGGCATCATAATGCCATTTTGGCCCAGTTGTGACTGGACGGCGGCAAATTCGGTCAGGTCGAGGGCGTCAGGCTGCCGCCAGTCGAAGGAGAGGTACTTGTCGATGTCGTCGATGTCTTTCAAGAGGTGCTCGATTGTCCAGACGGTGAAGATGTCATCGTCGGTACGATGGAGGCTTTTAAGTTCGCCTTTGGGGGTATGGTAAGTCGTCTCGATAAACTGTGATTTTCCTTGCCTGCGTTTTTTGATTGTGATGTTTTTGTTTGGAGAAGACGGGCTGGATTCGACGCCCCGAACGGCATCAGCGGCGTTTCCAAAGGGAGGGGTTGGCAGGGCGGCCATATAGAGGCAATCGGTTTTTTCGCGGACCATATCCATTAGGGTTTTATAAGAGGCTCGTTGGTTATACCAGCTTTGGCGTTCGTAGGGTACCAGTTCATAGGCGCTTACAGGGATGCGGTCGGGGAGTCGGCCTTCAATAACCGCCAAAAGTCTTTCACGAGATGTCATTGATGCGAACTCCTTTGCTCTAATCGGGCAGAAATCGATGAGGACAACTACTGCTTAAGATTTTGTAACCGGTTTTTGTTACGAGGATGTCATCTTCTATTCACACGCCTGATTTGCCCGGAATATATAAACTTATTGAATAAGTATTCAGTTATGCCCAAAGCCGTTCTTACAAGTCCGTTGTAGATAAAATTTAAAAATCCTGTCTCATGTCAGTTTCCATTTGTTGTAAACGCTTAATAATCTGGTCCCAGCTTATAGTTTTGGCTTTTCTAATCTTATTATAAAGGTTCTTTCGGACGCAAAATGATACCTCCGTCCCATCTATTTCAACTATAAACGGCCAATAGTTATTATAGAACGCAGGGTTCATCGCGTCGACTACATGTATTACTATATCCGGTTTGTGTGTGTTGAGAGAATATGTCAAATCATATTTGTTGTGACCGGCGCGCTGTATATTTGGGTGCGCCGGAATGCGAGCAATATGATAGTCACACTTACCCAGCAAATCACAGCATATACGTTTTGAAAAGTATGGAAAGGTACCTCCCCAGAGTACTGCCACGCTCATATCAGGTTCAGCAGCTTTTTCGAGGCCGAGCGCATACCTGATGTTCAACCGATTCTCCCCTGTTGTCTGAGGTCTTGCGATAAAAAGATAATGGTCCCAGTGTATCCAGTTGACGGCAATCACAACCAGAGCCGCCAGGGCCGTAGAAACGAACTTTTCAGAAAGACCTGTTGTACGTTTGATAAATAATGCACTTTTATAAAGTCCTTCAGCGGCAAGAACAAACAATCCAAGACTTGCCGGCAGTAAGAATCGATTCAGCGGCCAAGCATCACCCCCAATGTAAACCTGGTATGCCACACCAAATGCAAAGCAACCCAAAAGAAGGAAATGCCAGCGTTTAGGATTAATTAAGAGAATCGCTGCAAAGATGACAGGAAAGCCAAAAGTTAATGTTGACCAAAGGGTCTGCCGGATACCTGCACCGAGTCGCTCGTACAGAGGCCAGCCTGTAGCTTTCAAATAGTACGTATTTGGCAGCCATTCTCCATAGAAGTGATGTCTCCACAAAAAATGAGTCATTACAACAGCCGTAACAATCAACAGACCCATAACTAAACGGAAACGCCCCTTTTTTACCCAAATGAAAACAGTTGCAAATACAAACAACGTCACGGGCAGAACATCCAATCGCACAAGCGCAGCAGGCGCAAACCATAACATTGGCATAAGACTTGCATTTTTCTGACGAATTGATTTGACAGCTGCAGCCAATGCGAATGTTACCAAAGCTGTTAGCAGGCCCGTTTCCATTCCAAATAACGTAAAGAACATAAGATTGTAAAACGAACCTGCAAACACAACTGCACAGGAAGCTGAAAACTGTGAAAGCCGACATGATTTAGCCAACAAGACCGTGCCCACAAGGCAGGACCACAAAACGGGTATGCCAAGGACCTGCACCAAAAGGCACATATGGCTGGGAGATAGGGGAAGGAGATGACAGATTCCTATAATGGCTGTCCATAAAAAATTAGTACATCCTTCAACTCTTTCACCGACATTCCAGACGAAGCCATGCCCCTGGGCCCAGTTTGCGGCATATCGCATGGAAATCATCGCATCGTCGAACAGACAGTAATATCGCCGGCCTTCTACAACAAAACTGGTCCTGGCAATAAAACCAACTGCATAACAAGCCTGCAACAAGGCAACAATCAGAACGACCCACCATACAGTTTTGTAGCTCAATAGCGGAGTTTTAGAACCATATGTTATATCTTTTGACAGTTCCATAAAATTGCCTTAAACTCAAGAAGTTTACTTTTATTATTATAACGAATTGAGACCTGAAAAGCAAATATTTTCAGACAGGACAATTGCAGGTTAATATTTTGTAACCGGTTTTTGTTACGAGGATGTCGTCTTCTATTCGGACGCCTGCTTTTCCCGGAATATATACACCCGGCTCTATGGTAATGACGTTTCCCGCTTTTAGTCTTCCCTTAATATTTGCAGCGAGGGTAGGGGCTTCGTGTACTTGAAGTCCCAGGCCGTGACCTGTTCCGTGGCCGTAAATCGGCAAATCATATTCTGCGATAACGCTGCGGGCGGCAGCATCGACATTTTTAATTTCGGCGCCGGCCTTTATCATTTTGATGGCGGCGGCCTGGGCCTGCTCGGCGGCATTGCAGAGCTTTTTATAGAAATTGGTGGGTTTGCCGACGGTAAAACAGCGGGTAATGTCACTGCAGTAGCCCTTATACCTGACACCGAAGTCTATGAGTATAGTATCATTTTTTTTGAGCTTTTTGGAAGCCGGTTGATAATGCGGGAGCGAAGCGTTGGGGCCGAAGGCAACAATTGTAGGAAAGCTGTTTACAGCGGCCAGTTTTCGAATTTGAAAATCCAGCATACCGGCCAGTTCGTTTTCTGTTATGCCGGGTTTGATATGGCGGATAGTTTTTTTGAGAGCTTCGGCGGCGATTTGAGCGGCTTTTTTAATGGCTGCGATTTCGCTTTGGTCTTTAATGCTGCGAAGGTTTTCGATGATATTTTCTGAGGTTCTGATACGTGTGCCGAGGTTTTTTTTGAGGGCTTCAAAGGCGGCCAGAGAAGCAGAGTTTTCAAGAGTTACGGTTTTAATTGATTTTAGTTTTTTTACGAGCTGCCCGGCTGCATGGGCTATGGGTCCGGTTCGCTGGATTATTTTAGAGTGCGGGCATTGTTTTTGGGCCTGTTCGGTGTACCTGCTGTCGGTCAGGAGCCAGAGGCCTCTATTGGTAATGAGGGCCCAGCTATCTTCGCCGAGAAAGCCGGTAGTGTAAGTTACATTGGCCGGGTTAGTAAGCAAAAGGCAGGTTATTCTCTTTTTAATTAACGTGCGGCGAATTGCACTGACTCGTTTTTTTATTATTTCCGGTTTCATTTTTCATCGCTCACAATCTGATTGACAATATGTCACGGTTCGAAAATTCATCCAAAGAGCAATTTTCAAGCATTGCAGGTACAATTGATTAACATTGCGGGGACAAAAAATAAAGCTTTTTTTGTCAGCGGGGGAGGCTTATAGTTTTTTATATCTTGTCGAAAGCGTTTTTTGCCATTAGAATAGGGGAGAGTTTTGAAATTAATGAACGTGAATCCGGTGTTTAATTTATGATATTACCCATTCGCACGAGTATTGTTCCGAGGCGGACTCCATACGCAAATTACGCCCTGATAGCGGTCAACGTGGTGATTTTTTTACTGACTTATCATGAGCACAGAAACCCTTTCACAGGCGACTTGGAGGCTCTTCGGCCGTGGGCGGAGCAGTTTATGCTTGTTCCGATTCGGCCGGATTTATGGCAGTTTGTGAGTTATGCCTTTTTGCACGGCAGCTTTATGCATATCTTCGGAAATATGTTTTTTCTTTATCTTTTCGGCAATAACGTCAACGACAGACTTGGTACCATCGGATATTTATGTTTTTATTTAGCAGGAGCTGTTTATAGCGGGATAGGCCATTCACTTCTGAGCCTTGATCCCGTTCTCGGGGCGAGCGGGGCGGTAGCGGCTGTAACGGGGGCCTACCTGGTTCTTTTTCCGCAGACTTTGATAACGGTGATATACTGGTTTTTCTTCATCGGTACGATGGAGCTTTCGGCGTTATATTTTATCGCCTTCAAAATGATTATCCTCGACAACGTAATTATCCGCTACACCCCCAACGTAGCTTATGATGCACACTTGGCCGGATATGGCTTCGGGATTTTAGCTATGCTGGGTATGTTAGCGACGGGACTAATCAGCAGCAGCCATTTCGATTTATATGATATGCTGAAACAATGGAACCGTCGTCGGCGTTATCGGGATGCTGTCTCGGGGGGTTACGACCCATACAGCGTCCAAACAACGCAACAGATAAAGGTGAAGGAGGTGAAACAGACGGCCGAGCAGAAAAGACAAGAGCAGGAAATCAAGCAGCTTCGCAATGAAATCAGCAGACGGATTTCCCAGCGGAATCTTTCAGCGGCCACTGCTTTGTATCTGGAGCTTGTCGAGGTTGACAGCAGCCAGGTTCCTCCCCGGCAGTATCTTCTTGATATAGCCAACCAGCTTACCAGTGAGAACAAATATGCAGAATCGGCCCAGGCCTACGAAAAATTCCTGGCTCATTACAGCAAATATGAATACATCGAGCAGGTTCAGTTGATGCTTGGGATATTGTATTCTCGTTATCTGAATAAACCATCTTCGGCGATAGAGCACCTAAAAGCCGCCGCCGGGAAGCTAACCGACCCCGGTCAATTGAAGATGTGCAGAGAGGAACTTGCCAAATTAGAAAATTAACCGATAACAGAGAGAAGTTAAGTTCGAGGGGGGAGGGTGAATACACAAGTCGATGTTTTGAAGTTCAAAAAAAATAAGTATTTTTCGCTTTTCGGAGTTCAACAGGGCTGTTTTGCACTGAAAATTTTCTATGCGAGGCAAGTCATATTTGATAAAAGAAAAAAGTTGACAACGGTCTTCACGGGTGCTAATTTGAAGCCGAAGGAAAATTAACTCCGCCACAGGCGGACTATCAACATAGAGAATGCAGCGAAGTCAAGGGTAAATAATAAATTGACAGCTTCTTTTTGGGAGACAGAAAAATGCGAACTCGCACCAATCTATTTATTATTGTTTGTCTGGTAGGTTTAACTTCTGTCGGCCTTGCACAGGAGAGAGCCACTCCAGGTGAAGCAGCGGCCCCCTCTTTTCCGTATGTTGCCCAGATAACCGCGGATGATGTCTATGTTCGTTCCGGTCCGGGTACAAATTATTATCACTGCAGCAAGCTCAACAAGGGCGAGAAGGTGGTTGTAGTGGGCAGCAAGTTCAGCTGGTCGCGTATTGTTCCGCCGGAGGGAAGTTTCTCGTGGATTTCGAAGCAATACGTAAGTATTGACCCTGCAAATCCCGGGATTGGCGTTGTTACCGGCGATGCGGTTCGGGTTTATGCGGGTTCTGAGGCACAAAAGCCGATACATTCCGAGAAGGTGCAGAACAAACTCAATAAGAGCGAGAAGGTAAAAATCATATTGGGAGAAGAGGAAGCGAGTGATTATTATAAAATTGTCCCGCCGTCAGGCGCTTATCTGTGGGTGAGCACGAGATATATAGAGCCTGTCGGGCCGGTTAGCGAGGCGGCTTTGCCAGTTGAGGCTCAAGCCAAGGCCGTTTCAGAAGCCGTTACGGAAGCCGAGCCCCCGGTCGAGCCCGCGGTCGAGACCAAGCCAGAGCCTGCAGCAACCAGAGTTACAGCTGTGGAGGTTTCAGTTGAGGACGCTAAACTCAAAGAATATTATGCATTGGAGAAGCAGATCAAATCCGAGATTGCCAAGCCCGCCGCGCAGCAGCAGTATTCAAGTATAAAGAGGGAATTGAGCGCCATCGCCGCTAATAAAGCGGCCGGCAAGGCGGCGCGGTATGCCGAGTTTGCGCTGGAGCAGGTCAAGGGTTTTGAACTGGCTTCGAAAATTACAGATGCGCTTAAGCTTCAGTCGGCGCAGTTAGAGGAGGTTCAAAGACGTATAGATAAAGCGCGTGAGGCAAAGTTGGCCCAAATGCCTAACTTAGGTAAATTTGCCGTTATTGGAAAGTTTGCGATTTCGAATATTTATGCAACGCAGGCGGCGTTGAGGCATTATCGGATTCTTGACGAATCAGGGCGAACAGTTTGTTATGCACTTCCATCAGGGCCGGCGCAGGGTATGGATTTGGACAAGTTTGTCGGCCAGAAGGTCGGCCTTGTGGGCAGTATTGAACCAAATCCGCAGACTTCCAGTGCTCTGGTTAAGTTCACCGAAATATCGCAGCTAAGGTAACCGGCCTGCAAACTAACACAAGAGTGCGGACCGGCGGGGGCCTGTTTCGATGTGGAGAGCTTTTTTATCTTTGGAGGGTAACGAGCGTTCCAGGAAGTTAGAATTCGGAGCGAAAGGGGCCTTGGTTAAGATTCAGCAAATCAGGCTTTGATAAAGACAATGATAAGATGAAGCGGCGGTGTTTTGCGATAATACAGGAGAAAACCCCGGGCACAATTTAGCACCCGGGGCTAATTTTTTATTGTTTTGACAGCAAATATAGTTGAGCACTCAGACTGATATTTGCGAAATTGTTTTATTTAGTTGCGCCACAGGTTGTTGTACAGCCGGTCTTTTCGGTCTTTGCGGCACAACAAGGCTTTGTGCAATCAGCAGGACAGGCAGCTTTTTTGTCTGCGCTGCAAGCAGTCTTTGGGCATTTACTCGGGCAGGCCGTGTCGCCCTGCGCCTTCGGACAGGTACCCGCTTTTATTTTGGCCTCACAGCAAGCCTTTTTGCAATCGGCGGGACAGCCGGTCTTTTTTTCTGCAGTGCATGCGGTCTTTGGGCAGGTCGTCTGGCACTGTGCCTTTACAGCGGAACAGCTTTTGGCGGGGTTGACGGTCATAGTTCCATCTCTGCCGGCCAGCAAAACTGTTGCAACCAGAAGGGCAGCTACCACTGCAACTGACTGTATCAGCGTTTTCTTTTGCATTTTCAGATTCATCCGGGCCTCCTAAAATTAAGAAGTTAACAATTTGCTTTTTCAGCTTCAACTACACCAGTATATCAAAGTTTATACCATTTTCAAGTAATTAAGTTCATGGAAAAATGTATTTTGGTGGGGTGGTGATAAGAGTCAGGTATTGTTTTTAATATAAAGTCTTGTTATTATTAAGCTTAGCGAAGGCGAGTTCAGGGATGCAGATGGCAGGGACGAGATATTGCCGTTGAAAAAAACGGCCGATGTCGCAGAGGCTTTTAAGTTGTTGCCTGCCGTCGAAAAAGGTATGGAAGTTGCCGGCAATTGCGGATATAATCTTCGGCACTGTTTTGAAGGTTTTATTATTATAATGAAGGGCACTTAAGATGCGACAAAGAGAACACCTTACTCCTTACGGCAATAAGCCGATGGTTACGCCGATTGTATCAGCGGTGAATTACGAATATGTGTCGTTTGAGATACTTCGGCAGATTACCGAGGGGGAGATTGACGGTTACACATATCATCGCGACGATAATCCGACGGTTCGGGCGGTGGAGAAGGAAATCGCGCTGATGGAAAAAGCCAATGACTGTGTTATCTGCACAACAGGAATGGCGGCTTTGACGATGATATTTTTGACCTACCTGAAATCGGGGGATAACCTGCTGACCTTTCATGATGTTTACGGTGCAAATTACAAGGTGGGTCTGATTCTTGAAAAATTCGGTGTAGAGGTTACCTGGGTGGATGCGGCTGACCCGGCGGCGGTAGCTGAGAACATAAAAGAGAACACGAGAATGATTATGTGTGAGACGCCGAGCAATCCACTGGTTAAGGTGGTCGATATAGAATATCTTCGTGAGCAGGCCGACCGTGTGGGAGCAATTCTTGTCGTGGACAATACCTTTGCCACGCCATATCACCAGCTGCCATTGACGCTTGGTGCGGATTTGGTAGTACACAGTGCGACGAAAGGGCTTGGGGGGCACAATGACCTTATGGCCGGTGCTATCTGCTGCTCAACCCGCGAATATTATGATGAGCTTTGGTTCACCCGGCAGTCGATAGGAACGACTTTGGACCCATTTCCGGCGTCGTTGCTGGAACGGGGGTTAAAAACGTTCAATATGCGGGCTCCAAAGATGGCCCAAAATGCACTGGCTATCGCGGAGTATCTTAGCGGACACCCTAAAGTAACGAGGGTGTGTTATCCGGGTCTGGAGGGCGACCCGGGGTACAAGACCGCCTGCAAGCAAATGAAAGACGGTTTTGGGGGAGTATTGGCTTTTGATGTGGGCACAAAACAGTCGCATGCAAAGAAGTTTGTTGAAAAGCTGAAGGTTATTTATCATGCGGTTAGTCTCGGGTGCACGGAGACTCTTGTTTGCCTGCCGGTTCTTACGACAATGCTTTATTTGCCGGTGGAGCGAAGAACTATTTTCGGTGTTAAAGATAACACTGTTCGGCTGTCGGCAGGCATCGAAGATGCTGACACCCTGATAGAGGACTTGAAACAGGCTTTGGGATAATTTTTTTTAATGTTTGTTCTTGACGAGCAGACGGAAATTGATTTTACTTTGTTGTGTGGTGGACGGGTGAAGTTCTAATGCCGGTTTGTTTTAGGCGGTTGTTATATTAGATTCTGTGGTTGATGGAAAATCGGGTTCAAAATTGAAAGGAGACCGTTATGGCAAGGATAATTTTGACCGTGTTTCTTGTAGTATTAGTGAACGTAGTTGTTGGTTGCAACGGTGTTGACAGCGGCAAAAGCCAACTCGAACCGGCCGGCGCCGGCGGTTTGCGCACCGCAGAGGTAGTCACTATTGCGGACAGCGAAGCCGATATTGTCGAACAGATGATGATTAATCGCCTGGCCTATCGGCAGGGACTTGAAGCACTTATAAAGCAGTATGGACGAACAGGCAACAATACCAAGCTTATGTGGGCACAAAAGGAGCTGGCTGCCCTTGATTCAATCCCGAAGTACAGCTACGTTATTGAGGCGGGTGTGGCCGGTGCGGACCTTAGAGCGACCAACATGATTATGGAAGCCGACTACATTTATAAAGAAGGCGTGGATCTGCAAAAGAGGGGCGAAGGATTTCTGTTGATTAAGGATGACAATTTGCTGCGGAGCGCGCTGGTCAAATACAACCAGTTGATAAAGATGCATCCTTCGAGTGACAAGATTGATGATGCGGCATTTAAGGCGGCGGGGATTTATGAGCATTTTAAGGATTACTCCATAGCGATTGTTTATTATCAAAGAGCTTTTCAGTGGGACCCCCAGACTCCTTACCCAGCCAGGTTCAAAGCAGCATATATTCTGGACAGGCTCCTTCACCGCAGAGCAGAGGCCCTGGAGCTTTACCAGGAGGCCCTGAAAAAGGACAGGTTAAGTGACAACTATCGGGAGTTTGCCCAAATGCGCATCGGGGAGATTACGAGTGAAAACAACCAGTAACGCGGAGAAGGTTTGAAGCAAGGTTGTTCGTGGCATTGTTTCGGGTCCGGCTTAGATGTCGGACCCGTTTTTTTATAGATTTAGAATGTTATCAGAATTTGAAAAAAAAGTTTTCGATTTCATAAAAGCCGAAACCCGACTGGACTCAGGCGGAAAAATATTAATGGCTGTTTCCGGCGGCGCTGATTCTACAGCGCTTCTATATGTTATGTGTGGATTGAAGGGAGAGGGTGTTTTGAAGGGGGAATTTATTTGCGCTCACATCAATCATCTTTTAAGAGGAAATGAAAGCGACGAAGACGAGGATTTTGTTATCGCACAAGCCCGCAAAATGAAGATGCCGGTAAGAACAAGGCGAATAGATGTTCGAAAGTTTGCCCTAGAGAACAAGCTGTCCATTGAGACCGCCGGTCGTCAATTACGGAGGGAGGCCCTGCTGGATATTGCAAAGTCAAGTGATTGTAGTTGGATATTTATGGCGCATCATAAGGACGATAATGCGGAGACTGTTATCCAGAGGATGTCACGTGGGACGGGGATTCGAGGTCTTGGCGGGATTTGGCCTGAGCGAAATTTCGGCGGTGGAATTTCTTTCGTGAGGCCGCTGCTGTGCATGAGAAAGGAGGAAATTATCGAATATCTTAAGCAGAGAAATTTAGAGTGGCGGCAGGACAGAACAAACGAAGATTGCAGTTACAGGCGAAATTTTATTCGTCATCGTTTGATTCCTTCGTTAAAGGCCGACAGCAGTACTTCTATTGCGGAACAATTATATGAACTGTCCGCAGCGGCGCGTAAGTTTTATGATATGGTTTGCAGCAGGGCGGATAAGCTATGGCCGCAGTTAGCTGACTGCAGTGAAGAG
>CAZIKS010000083.1:6859-15330 GCA_964539795.1 uncultured Pirellulales bacterium | reverse complement strand
CCTCTATTACCGCTTTTTCACCATCTTTGCCGGGTCTGCTGTTGCCGTGCTCCATGCCGATTATACCCTTAAAGCCTTTGTTATGGAGATGTTTGAAGATATTCTTGTAGTTGATTTCTCCGGTTGTCGGCTCTTTTCTGCCGGGATTGTCACCTACCTGAAAATAACCGATTTCGTCCCAAGCCATTTCGAGATTAGGTATTAAATTGCCTTCGGTAACCTGCTGATGGTAAAGGTCGTCGAGTATTTTGCAGGACGGACTGCCCACTGCACGGCAAATCTGATATGCCTGGGGGATTTTAGTTAGAAACAGCCCCGGATGATTTGTCCATGGATTGAGCGGTTCGAGTACCATCACTAATCCCGACGGTTCACACACTTCGGCACAGTATTTTAGGTTATCGATTGTATTAGCTGTCTGGTAGTCCCATTCGAGTCCTTTATCATAGGCCCCCGGCACTACCGTGCACCACGTGGCGTTGACTCTTTTGGCCACCTCCACGGCTTTTTTCATTTGGTTCACCAGCATTTGACGTATTTCCTTGTCGCTGGTAACAAAGCTTTTTTCTTCAAAGTTAAAACCCGCGACAAAAACACCCATAGTCATATCCAGCCTGCTCATTTGCTGTGCGATTTTTTCCTGTACATCCGTAGGCCGTTTCATCATTCCGTTATCTTCCATTGCAGTAAAACCGGTATCGGCCATAAATTTTATCTGGTCGAGCAGGTCTTCGCCGGCGTGATGTCTGAACATCCCAAGATGTGGGGCATATTTCATTTTGAATTTCTTACCCATTGATGCAGCCGGTGATTTGGTAGCTGTTGAAATCGTTGCTGCTCCTGCCGCCATAGCTGCTGTTAAAAAAGTTCTTCTATCCATAACAAAATCTCCTTCTTATAATTTTTTTGACTTTTTTCAAATATATATCATCCCGGCTTGCTGCCGGAGACGTTATTTTATTCCTGAAAAGCAGGCAACGAAACCGCCGCCGGCGCTCAAACCAAGGGTCATATTTTTTTGGCGGTCGGCTGTTCCTTTCTCGACCTTCATAGCTGCAGGATTATCCATCAGGTCACGGACAAATACGGCGTCATAGGTGCCTTTACCAAGAAAGGATAAATCAAGGTTATACTGCCGTTTCCCTCCGCCATTTATTACGCCGACAAACCATGTTTTATCCTTGCGCCGTGCGAATGCGGCTAATTCTCCGATTTCGCTGCCGGCAAGCACACGTGTTTCATCCCATACCGACGGGATTTTGCGAATAACATCCACTGCCAGACTGTCTAAATATAATCCCGGCTTATCTGCCCAGTGCTTCAATGGTGAAGTGTAAACGATAGCCGTAGCCAACTGCAGGGTAAAAGTCGTGCCCTTTAGCTTCTCCGGGTCAAAAGTGCACGGCGTAAAATCACCATGGCCTGCCAGATAGCGGGTGAAGGGCAGTGATGCATAGTGGTGCGGCGGCAGCGTGTCCCACTTGTTGTACTCCAGGCCCCGAACGCCCTCGCGGGTTATCTCGTTGGGCCAGGTGCGTGACTCGCCGGTGGGTTTGTTGGCGCCGTGAAAATTTATCATTAGTTTATAATCGGCGGCATCTTTGAGTGTATCGGTATAAAAATCTATGACTTCCTTTGATTCCGAATTCATAAAATCAATCTTAACGCCTGCTGCACCGGCCCGGCTGCAGTGTTTGAAGAAATCCAGTCTTTTTTCACGCGTCCTGATACCCGTCATTCTTATATTTTCAGTGTTGCCCTCTTCCCATCTTTTCCAGACGACAATGCCAACGTTCTTTTTCCCTGCGTAGTCGACGAGTTCTTTCAAAAGCGCCCATTTGTCTTTGCCAGGCGCTTTCCAGGTTTCTTCCCAGCCTGCATCGACAAGATAATATTCGAAGCCTAATTCGGCGGCCTTATCGACCCAGTCTCTTTGGAGTTCAAAGGCAACGCTGTCGAAATTGCCGAGTATGCCCGACCACCAGTGCCACAGCGACCGGCCGGGCTTTATCCATTCTGTTTGCAGGCCTTTTGGGAAGATTGTCTTGTCGGCGGGCTCACAGAGGTTATGAACTATATCACAGTTGACAAGGCTGTTCAGGTTCGCCCCGGTCATTGTAACACGCCATGGTGAGTGAATATCACCATCCAGTTGCCAGCCGTCAGGGTCGTCTTCAAAAACACCCTGCAGCAATGATGAACCTGTGGCCTGCAGCGTCATTCCGCTGTAGTTGAAAAGCGACGCTTCGGTAACAGCCGCATAGCCGCCGCCCGGCAGTTCAATGGTAACGGGAAAGCACATATATGTGCCTTTTTTAATCTTCTCAGGATTTTGCCTTGTGTGGACACCTTCATAGTGTTCTGTTACGGTCTGATACCAGATTTGGCTGCCTTTCGGAAGACGCCAGCCGGTTTTCTCGGTGTTGACAGTTCGTTTGCCCCGGCCGGGAATAACATAGCGATAGGCGAAACCATCATTGAAGATACGAGCTTCCAGGGTCCAGGTTAATCCGGTGGCATTATGAGTAATCGGCAGTGTTATACCTTTATAGTGGTTGACAGCCTCTGACTTTACACCTCGCCATGGGTAGCGCTCGTTGACAGTGTGGTGTTTTGCCTTGCCGAGGGTAACAACTTCACCAACGTCTGTGCCGTCTACAGTGATACCCATAGGTGAATCCTCGATGATTACAGTTGCCTGGCGGAAAAGATTATAATTGAGCCGGCCGGAACCATTGATAAATATATTGGCGGTAACTTTGCCGTCCGGGCTTTTAAGTCCGATTGACTCACTCGTGCAGCCTCCGCCGGTAAATGCCAAACACATACCGACAACAACTAAAAAAAGGGTTTTAAGCGTGGACTTGGTCATTTAATACCTCCATCAAATTTGAGAAAATGTGTTTAGCAAATCCATTAATTTGGCTGTTATTTTACTATGTTCCAGCCAAAATAATCAAGTTAATAATCTTTACGCTTGTAAATGCCTATTTTGGCGTTTATATTTTAACCGATTATTTATAGCAGGAACTTAAAGGGAGCTAAAATGAGACCTAAAGTAATAGTTTGCGGCGCTGCCGGCCGGATGGGCAAGCGCATCATTTCCTTAGCTGTCGATGCCGGTCGGTTCGAGATTATCGCTGCAGTAGAAAAGCAAGGCCATCCGGATATCGGCAAAGACATAGGCCTGCTGGCAGGAACTGGGCCATTGAACATCGAAGTCGAAAGCAGCTATCCAGCCGGCGCCGACGTGGTAATTGATTTCTCACTGCCTGAGGCGGCCGATAGAACAATTGATTATTGCCTCGAAAATAAAGTCCCTTTGGTATTGGGAACTACCGGCCTGGCCGCCGAACAACTTGAGAAGATAAAAACCGCCTGTGAAAAAATCCCTGCTATATACGGAACCAATATGAGCGTGGGGATGAATGTTTTATTTTCTCTGGTCGGCAAAACCGCCTCAATGCTCGGCGAGGAATATGATATAGAGATAGTTGAGCAGCACCATCGCTTCAAAAAAGATGCTCCGAGTGGTTCGGCTCTTACGTTAGCTGAGGATATCTGCAATGCAGCCGGCAAAGATTTCCCTGACTGTATCACTTACGGCAGAAACGGCAAAGAAGCCCTTCGGCAAAAAGGCGATATCGGCATACACGCGGTTCGGGCAGGTGACATCGCCGGCATACATTCGGTAATCTTCAGTACACTCGGCGAGACGGTAACGCTAAGTCATAATGCCCACAGCAGGGATGGTTTCGCCCGCGGCGCACTGCGGGCTGCCGAATGGCTGCTCGGAAAAAAACCGGGAATATACACAATGGCCGACTGCCTCGGAATTAAATAATACCCAATGATAGCAGTACTTGGTGGTCCCATTATACCTGTTTTTGTGCGCTATGCCGGGTCAATTTGCTCGGTTTTAAGATTACAGTTGACTGTTAAAGTTATTGATGATACACTCATATGGATAATGAGGTGAATTTAAAAGGGAGAAAAATATTATGGAGAAACCGAATCTGATTGCTGTATTTTGGCTTATAGTTTTTGCCGGTTTTACACAGACACATACAGCGAATGCTGCGAGTAGGGTAGCGGCTAAGCCTGAGAACAATCAAATAGAATTGGCGAAGCAGAAAAAAGATTTGGAGTTTCAAAAGCAGGAAACGATAAAGAGCTGGAGACAGCTTAAGGAAGGGATGACTCAAAAACAGGTCCGTAGGATATTAGGCAAGCCCAAATTGATTCAAGGCGGTTCGCACGAGTGTATCTGGTTTTATCAGGACTTGCCAGTATCTAATGCGCAGACAAACTTTAGGTTTCGAGAAGGTGGAAAGAAGCAAAAGGTCAAAAACAGATATGGAGAAGTTATACAAAGAATAGGAATATCTAGTGTAGGTGGGGTTAAACATGGGCTCGTTTTCTTTGAGGCCAAGAGTCTTGACACTTTAATTATGGAAGAGAGAGCGAAAAGTGACAGGGCTATTGCAAAAGAGCAAGCAAAACGTGACAAGGATGTCGCATCTTATCGTGTTCCACAAATTAGGAATTTTGGTGGTCCTTGGCACGACCCCCCAGACGCAGCGGAAAGACGTGCTAGAGGAACTGATATAATAAAGAAAAGATGTAAGGTTGTTGTAGAAAAATTGGAGAAGGGCTATAATAGGCGAGTAAAAAAACTATCTGATAGTCCGAGGTCTCCCATACTTGTTTTGAGATTTTTTAATCAGCCAGATTGGGAGCGATTTGACGACCTGTTGGCAGGGAAAGAACTGTCCAGAGTAAGTCTGGAAAAGCCAATCGACAAATGGAAAGCTCCGCTGCAATGGAGAAAACTCAAGATAAACATGCCACCCAAGAAGATACACCTCCTATTGGGCGAGCCGGAAAGAAGCGAAACAAATATTGAGGGAAAGAGAACATATTATGGTGATGTTCCCGGTCATGGTAAACTATCTTTTCGTGTTGCGTCTGACTTCAACGAATATCTGGATTCGTGGATAGAGCCTTTTTGGCCGGTGGTGGAGAAGTCCTTACATACTGATAAGAAATCACACGCAAAAGTAGAAGATGAGTAGGCGTTTAACAGCATCTCAACTAAACCGCGTTACAACTGATTAATGGCCGAAATCTTTTTGCCAGAGTGCAAAAAGCTCATCCCGCGAAGCTTTTGTCCAATAGATTTTTCCGCGGATGGCTCGCTTGCTGTGTGGCGCAAGCGGCCCAAAGTTTACAGAGGCGTGCAGACAGTCGGCAGGGTGGTGGTTACTGATATGCGATGTGCGCTGCCAGTAAAGTCCGCATACCCAGGTATTATCCCGGTTGGTACGCGTTGCCAGGCCGCAATCAATATCAGCCTCAAAACGGCTGGGGTCGTAGGGTTTATTCGCATAAGGTTCGTATGCGAACATATCTGCAACTTTGGTCAAATCACCTCCCGAGCGGGCCGTGTCCATTTTTACCCCAAGCGGTGTTCGGCAGGCAAGGTGGCTTCGTATCGCCGGCAGGGCCTCCCACCTGTTATTGCGGCGTACAAAAGAAAGGCTGGTCCTTGGCATGCCGTCGGCTTCCTGCCCGGCCCACAGGTCATATTCGCTGAAGGCCGGTGTAAGTGCGATATTATGTCGCCATTTTTCATTTGTCCTGCCGCTCATCCGAAAACACTGCTGCGCAGCGTAATATTCATTCAGCCCTTTATCTTCTGTAGCAACCACCCAGAGCATCTCAAAGCCATCAGCGACCGGCACAATATAATACGTCCATTTCTGCGGCACCCACCCTTTATTAGTAACGTCAATTTTGCGCACAAAAACGCCCGGCTGTTTGGCAAACTGCTTTTCAAGGGCATTTGCTTCAGCCGTTTCTGCTGCTGAATTTTCCGGGATTTTTCCATAGACAAACGGCAGCCGCTCGAAAAAACGATAGCCTATCCGATTGTCAGGATGAGATTCGTTCAATAATGTAATGAATATCTTATTGGTTTCCGGGTCAAACTTCCCTTCGTCCCCCAGGGCTTCAACCGACGTCCCAATATCATTTGTCTTTTCACGGCTCATAATATTGTTGCACCCAAAAAATACCAGAAGCAGTAATATCACACAGGCTCTGAAAAAGTTTAATTTCATAATACAATACCTTTCCTGCCGATTTTAATAAAGGGTTTTTCAAATCAGTGATTCTAATCTAAACTTTGGCACCATCAATAAAATAAGTGAAAAATTCCTTGTTTTTTACCTTTTGTTTTCGCACAATGACGTCCGGCCCGTATTTCAAACTATTTAAGGAAAGGAATTAACAATGAGAAAATTCAGTCGTCCTGTAAGACAAACAGCCTTGCTGTGGCTTGTACTAAGTATTTGCATCCCCGTTACTCCCGTCTCGGCCGATATCAGACTGCCGAATGTTATTTCCAACAATATGGTATTGCAGCGCGATATACCGGTGCCGATTTGGGGCTGGGCGAATCCGGGTGAGAAAATCCAGGTCAAAATCGGCTCAAACCAGGTCAGAACCCGCGCCGATGAACAGGGCAAATGGATGGTCAAACTCACACCAACAGAAGCCGGCGGACCTTATGAAATGACTATTAAAGGCAAAAACACCATTAAACTAACCGATATCCTCTTTGGGGAGGTCTGGTTTTGTTCGGGACAATCCAATATGGAAATGGGCGTGGGAGTCTGCGACAATGCCGAGCAGGAAATCGCCGCTGCCGATTATCCTAAAATCCGGTTGTTCAAAGTGCCGAGAAAACCTTCCGGCCGGCCTCTCTCCGATGTCGATGCTGACTGGAAGTTGTGCAGTCCCGATACTATTGCTTCCGGTAGCTGGGGAGGATTCTCTGCTGCCGCTTATTATTTTGGACGTGAGATTCATCAGCAGCTCGATGTCCCCGTCGGATTGATTAACTCCTCCTGGGGCGGAACGCGCATCGAACCATGGACACCGCCGGTTGGTTTTACACAGGTGCCGGCACTTAGTGATATTGTCGAAAAAGTTAAACAGGCTGACAGCAACTACGAAAAAGACGTTAGCTCAAAGTTGGCTGATATCGACCAATGGTCAAAGCAGGCGAAAAAAGCTTTAGCTAAAGACACTTCCGTACCGCTGCCGCCTGAGTTCCCACAGTATTCACTTAGCAGCACCGGCCACCCTGTACAGCCGACAGAGCTTTATAATGGGATGATGCACCCGATTATTCCGTTTGCGATTCGCGGCGCAATCTGGTACCAGGGCGAAGCCAACCTGAGTGACGGTATGTTGTACTATGAAAAAACCAAGGCCTTAATCGGCGGCTGGCGGCAGGTCTGGGGACTTGGCGATTTTCCTTACTATTTCGTGCAGTTGGCGCCGTTTCGTTATCGAGGCAGTCCGTTGCAACTGCCCAAAATATGGGAGGCGCAGACAGCATCTCTATCGATACCCAATACCGGAATGGCTGTAACGGTTGACATAGTTGCCGACATCGATGATATACATCCGACGAACAAGCAGGATGTCGGCAGGCGTCTTGCGTTGTGGGCACTGGCAAAGACTTACGGCCGAACTGACCTCGTTTACTCAGGCCCGCTTTATAAGTCCATGTCCGTCGAAGATGGAAAAATCCGCATCACCTTCGACAACACCGGAACCGGCCTGGCTTCGAGCGACGGCAAACCTCTGACCCGCTTCGAGATTGCAAGTTCCTATATGAGATTTGTAAAGGCCCAGACGCAAATTGATGGTGACACCCTTTTAGTTTTCAGCGACGCAATTGCCTCTCCGGTTGCTGTTCGCTTCGCCTGGAACCAGGAAGCACAGCCGAATCTCAGCAACAAAGAAGGACTGCCCGCCTCGCCTTTCCGGACCGACCGATGGTAACCTGAAAATATCTTTGTAGTATGATGAGGAACAAAATATGGCAACAGGCAGGCCGAAAATAACTGTCGTCGGCAGTTCTAATATGGACTTGGTGGTCAAATCAGAAAGGATACCCGTAACGGGCGAAACCATTCTGGGCGGAGATTTCGTTATGGTGCCCGGCGGCAAAGGCGCCAACCAGGCCGTTGCAGCCGCAAAGCTAAGTGCTGACGTCTATTTTATAGCCAAACTCGGCGATGATATTTTCGGCTCTCAATCGCTCAGTAATTTCAAAAAAGAGGGCATAAACACAACCTATGTCACCCAGACCAACCAGGCCCCTTCAGGCGTAGCCTTAATCAACATCGACAATAATGGCAATAACATAATCATTGTAGCCCCGGGAGCTAACGCAACCCTATCGCCCGATGATGTAAAGCAGGCCGAACCCGATATCGCCTCATCGGGTGCCTTGGTCGCTCAACTGGAAATACCGCTAAAAACAGTTGAATTCGCCGCCGCAATTGCGCATAAACACAATGTCCCTTTCATCTTAGACCCCGCTCCCGCCCGCCAGCTCAGTGCAGAACTCCTCGCAATAGTGGATGTCCTTACCCCGAACGAAACAGAGGCTC
>CAZIKS010000083.1:0-6849 GCA_964539795.1 uncultured Pirellulales bacterium | reverse complement strand
AAGTAAAGAACGAAGATTCCGCTGTGGCAGCCTCAAAAAAACTCTTGGAATCCGGAATAAAAGCCGTCATTCTGACTATGGGTGCCGGCGGTTTCCTGCTGGCCACGAAGGACCAAACCCAATTTGTCTCTGCAAAAAAAGTAAATCCTGTGGATAGTACCGCCGCAGGCGACGTCTTCACCGGAAGCCTGGCCTCGGAGTTGGCCGCTGGTAAAACGCTCCTGGATGCAGCTTTATTTGCCAACCACGCCGCTGCACTTTCTGTTACCAAAATCGGCGCCCAGTCTTCGATACCGACTTTAGAGCAGGTTAAGGACTTTATGAAAAATTAACAATTTGGTTTAAGGAGAGACAATTATGCTAATCATTGAATCTTACTCTCTGGCGGTATTTATGTGCCTAATTACGATGCTCTGTTGGGGCTCCTGGGCCAACACCCAAAAGCTCGCGGCAAAGGAATGGAAGTTTCAGCTTTTCTACTGGGACTACAGCATCGGCGTCCTTTTGCTTACTCTCATCCTGGCCTTAACAATGGGCAGCCTCGGTGCGGGCGGCCGCTCTTTCTTCGAGGACATCGGCCAGGCCGCCCCCGGTTATTTAGGCTCGGCATTTCTCGGCGGTGTTATTTTCAACGTCGCCAACATACTTCTCGTGGCCGCTATCGATATTGCAGGCATGGCCGTCGCTTTCCCCATAGGAATCGGCCTGGCCCTCGTTATCGGCGTTATCTCCACTTATTATGTTGACCCGACAGGCAATGCCTCGTTATTGTTTGCCGGCGTTGCTGCCGTTGCCGTCGCCATCATACTCGATTCGGTCGCTTATAAGAGACTCCCCTCCGAGGGCCGCAAAAATACCCTCAAGGGTTTTGTCCTGTCCATCCTGTGCGGTATATTAATGGGCTTTTTCTATAGATACGTTGCCGCATCGATGCCCAAAGACCTGGCAAACCTGGCCCTGCCAGCCGAAGCCGGCAAACTGACCCCTTACACAGCCCTGGTAATCTTTTCCATTGGCTTATTTCTCTCCAATTTCATCTTTAATTCTATTGTAATGGCCAAACCCTTCGTCGGCGAACCCGTGCGCTATGCCGATTATTTCAAAAAGGGCAATCCGAAACTCCACCTCGTCGGAATTCTCGGCGGAGCTGTCTGGGGCGTGGGTATGTCCTTTAGCATCCTGGCCGGCGACTCTGCCGGATATGCGGTCTCTTACGGCCTTGGACAGGGGGCAACTATGGTTGCCGCTCTCTGGGGCGTATTTATATGGAAAGAGTTCAAATCTGCTCCTGCCGGTACGAACAGGTTACTTACAGTTATGTTTATTTTTTATATGCTTGGCCTGGCCTTAATCATCATGGCAAAAACATAACTAAATCTCGAATCCAAATAAATACTTGTAGCTTTGTCTTAAAATGCTATAGTATCTACCTATGAAAAAGTCGCTAATACATTTGCCGAAACAAAAACAGGATGAGCTGGAAATTATAAGAGATATCATCCTTGAAAAAGTGCCGGATGTGCGAATGATAGTCCTTTTCGGCAGTTACGCTCGCAACGAATGGGTTGAAGACACCCACCTCGAAGGCCATATTACCCATGTCTATGAATCAGACTTCGATATACTCGTCGCGACCAGATATAAAAAAACAGCTGAAGATTTGAAAATCCACGACATCGTCAAACAACGTATCAATGCGACAGGCAAAGTGGATACGCCTTACGACATAATCTATCATAACTACAACTATGTAAATAAAATGATCACTGACGGCCAATACTTTTTTACAGATATACAAAAAGAGGGCATTTACCTGTACCGCAAACACAGACACAACATCGGGACAATAAAAACAATCCCGCCGGAAAAAAGAAAACAACTTGCCCAACAGGAATTCAAAAAATGGTTCAAAAGCGCAAAAGTTTTTTACAAGCAATTTGAATATGCATTAGCAGACCGTAACAATAAGGAAGCTGCCTTTCTACTTCATCAGGCAACGGAGCGCTTTTACGGGGCTGTTACATTAGTCTTTGTTAATTATCGTTTCAGAACGCACGACATAGAAACATTAGGCAAAAAGGCAGTAAGTTATGATTCTGAATTTGCAAAGGTTTTTCCCCGCGACACTGACGAGCAGGAGAAATTGTTCGATTTACTTCGCAAAGCTTACATTGACGCAAGATACAAAGACTCTTATGAGATTACAAAAGAACAATTGGAACAACTCGCCCCCTGCGTCAAAAAACTACACCAAGTGACAAAGGCCGTCTGTGAAAAGAAGATCAAAAGCTTTATGTAGGCCTTTGTCACCCTGAGCGCAGTCGAACGGGCGGGGTTCTATTAAGTGCGAGCAACCCCGGTGCTGTTTCCGGTGTCTGGGTCCCGATGCCGTCTCGGAGAGTTGTCGTTTTAAAAACTTTACAGGTTTATCACAAATTCATATAATTAAAAATCAGGCGATCTGCGGAGAATTGCATCTGCGGCGGCCAATGAATTCGTGATTGCTAAATTGTGATTAGTGAACTGTATTTGGTGAATAATATCTGAGGTGCCTTTCTATGGAATCATCCAGCTTACACCAATTACTACAAATTCCCGGCGTGGGTAAAAATATTGCACGGGACATGATGTATTCAACTGGCTATATACCAAATACTAACGACTATCGACTAATTCGGCCCGGAACTGTTAAAATGGGAGAACTGGAAGGATAAGGAATAAATAAATGAAAACTCTAACACAACATGTGCCGACTCCAGAACAGCTTACTCTTATAGAAAATCCTCAACCTGGGGTACGTTTAATTAGAGGTGCTGCGGGTTCAGGCAAAACCACAACAGCTCTATTAATGCTCCGGCAATTATCGGCACTTTGGCAAAGGCGGAAAGAACGACAAGGACTTCCTGAAACTGTCAACACAATTGTGATAACTTACAATCGAACTTTAAAAGGCTATATTGAGGACTTGGCTAACGCGCAAATTAAAAAGTCAAAGGGACTTTCACTGGAAGTTTCAACTTTTGGTAAATGGTCAAAGTCATTGTGCAAAAACAGTGTTATTGATGGCAATAGAAGCAAACGTAAGATACTCCGATTGGTTAATGATAATAATATCACTCTCCCTAAAAAATTTTTACTTGATGAGATAGAGTATATCAAGGGCCGCTTCCTTCCAAGTAAACTGGGCGAGTATATCGACTGCAGACGAGTCGGCAGAGGGAATTCTCCGCGTGTCAATAGCCAGCTTAGAACAACATTAGTACAGAATGTCATTAATCCGTATAACGAATGGAAAGAAGATGAAGGCATTTCTGACTGGAATGATTTGGCAATTGCAACCATGGGAAAGGCAGACCGCCCCATATACGATATAATAATTGCTGATGAAGCTCAAGATTTGTCTGCTAATCAAGTACGTTCACTCATGAGTTGTGCCGCCAAGCCCTCTTCGGTTGTCTTCGTATTGGATGCGGCACAAAGAATTTATCCAAGGGGGTTCACTTGGAAAGAAGCAGGCATTTCAATTACGCCAGAGCGCAGTTATAAGTTAAAGGATAATCATCGTAACACAGTGGAGATATGTAAATTTGCAACTCCTTTGCTAGATGGTCTTGACCTTGGTGATGATGGTTCTTTGCCTAACCTCAACTCCTGCAAAAAGAGCGGGTCAAAACCGATCGTGATTGAAGCTAAATATTCCAAGCAAGTAGAATACGTGCTAGATTACATAAATTCTTATATAGACCTTTCTGTCGAGTCTGTAGCTTTCATGCATCCTTTAGGATGGTTTAATTATCTTAAGCCAGAATTGCGAAAAAAAACACTGGGATTTGTTGAAATAACTCGACAGTCAGCATGGCCAAAAGGTCCAGAGAATATTGCTCTATCCACGATGCACTCAGCTAAGGGACTTGAATTCGACCATGTGATAATTTTGGGGCTTAATGAAGAAAACACTCCCCATGGAGAGGATCCTGAAGATGCCACATTCGAAAATTTGAGAAGAATGCTTGCGGTTGCTATAACTCGTGCTAGAGAATCTGTTATATTGGGCTATAAGGCGGAAGAGGGTTCAAGTCTTCTGTCTCTTTTAGATCCTGAAACTTATCTAAAGAAGGTGTTATGAGCATAAGTGAAATAATTGAGGATAGGGGAATCAGGGAGATTCTACACTTTACCACAAATAGTGGTTTAACAGGAATGTTACATCTTGGCGTAGTTAAAACACGAAAATCTTTACCTAAAGAGAAATATTTAGAGTATATCTTAAAATATAATTGCGCAGATCGAAGAAGAGATGTAAGATGGCATGATTATGTGAATTTGTCTATAACTTCTGTAAACTTAAATTTATTTGGAATTTCCAAAGATAATTGGCATTCAGGGATGGATGGATATTGGTGTATTTTATCTTTTAATCCAGAAGTATTGACGCACCCTGGTGTGGTATTTACCACAACAAACAATATTTACACAGGAGTATGTCGAGCTGAAGGCAAAGAAGGATTGGAAAAGATGTTTGCTGAAAAAGTTACTCGTTGGTATGGTAATACGGTTAAAAGGGAATTTAATACACCGCGTAATCAGCCTACCTGCGATCAAGCAGAAGTGCTCTATCCCGGAGAGTTATCACTTGAGCATCTTAGATGTATTTATGTAGAAACTTTCCAAGATGCCTCGGCAGTGGAAAGTCTTTTTGCGGTGTATCCTGATATGCAAAAGGTGGAGTGCATTGAAAGACCAGAATTGTTTTGATGAACAAGGAAATACAATAAATGAATACTAAACAGAATATAGAAAAGTCAATGCTGTGGGCCGCATATGGAGACGCGATCGGATTCATCACAGAACTGTGCCCCAAAAAGTATCTCCCAAACCGTACAGGTGGCAAATCAAGAGTAGACAGTCTTATGCCCTGGACACGCCGTATAGGCGGTAAGTTTGGTGTTAATATAGAACTTCCATCTGGTTGCTATTCGGATGACACTCAACTTCGGTTGGCTACATGTCGTTCCATTAGAGGAGATGGCTACTTTGACATCGAAACTTTTTCTAAGGTAGAGCTTCCGATGTGGCTTTCATACTCTTTAGGTGCTGGGAGAGGTAGCAAAACAGCGGCGGAGTCACTGAAAAAAAAGCAAAATCTATGGTATTCAAATTTTTTTGAATCAGAATATTCTTCCTATATCAATGGTGGTGGGAATGGCGCAGCAATGCGAATACAGCCTCATGTATGGTCTGCGTCAAGAGCAAAAGGAATGGATCAAATGCTCAGAGATATTGTTAGAAATACGATTGCAACTCATGGCCATAGCAGAGCAATAGTTGGTGCGGCTTTTCATGCATTGAGTTTACGGGAGACTATGCTGAATGGTGAGATACCATCTCCTTCGCAATGGCGTTCGATTTTAGAACAGTTAAGAGAATTGCCTGACATTATTTGCTCCGATGAAGACATCATGTTTTATTGGTTTCCTACTTGGGAGAAGAAGGCAGGGAAAAGCCTAATGTCAGCTATCATGCAAGCTATAACTGAGATGCAAGAAGATATTTCGCTAGCAAAAAAAGAGCTGTTAGGTAAAGCAAAAAATGATGAAGAAAAATACAATGACTTTGTGAGGACCATTGGAGGGTTAAAGAAGGAGTCCTCAGGCTCTGCCACAAAAACAGCGTTGTTAGCTTCATATTTGAGTAACCTTTATCGAAACAGACCTCATGATGGACTAATCGTGGCAGCTAATTTACTAGGGAGCGATACAGACACAATTGCTACTATGGCCGGAGCAATTCTTGGGCTGGTAGCAGCAAATAATCCTCCTGAACCAGTAGCTGACATGGAATACTTGATAAAAGAAGCGGACCGCATGTATGACATTAGCCAAAATCGCAAGACAGACAATTATGCCTACCCTGATATGCTCTATTGGAAGTCACCAGCAAAACAACTGGACACGATTGCCAAATATAATGGTAAATGGGTAGCGCAAGGTCTTGGAGAAGTTACACCTGTAGAGATTGCTGCGAAGAAAGAAGGTAGTAATCCAGTTGTATGGCAATGGTTTTGCTTGGAATATGGACAAACTATTCTTGTGAAAAGACGTGCTAAACCAAAAACCTTTACTGAAAAATGTCTTCCAGTTAAAATTACTACTCAAGGAATTGAAACCAAGGCAAGAGTAGTATGTAGTAGGAAAGATAAACAAAATATGGGAAATAAGGTATCTAAGCAAGCGGAGTTGTGGGGTGAAGAGAAGCTTGTAAATTCTCATAACGAAGAAAAGATGACAGTTGATACTGCCACAGATAAGGTTATTCGTTCAGATTTTGAAGAAGAGATTGTAGGTAAAATGTTAATGAAGCTGGTAGAACAAAAGGATGGTATCGAAAAGTCGATTGCTTTTGCTGCCATTATCGCCAAGGCCAAACAGGCTCGTATGAAAAACGCATTGCCTCGCAGAGCCGGGCAACCGTGGGATGATGAAGAGAGTTCGCTTCTAATGAGCAGGTTTGAGCAGGGTATGGGTATAAAGGAATTAACGCTGCATCATAAGCGCACCAAAGGTGCTATAGTGTCTCAGCTTGAAAAGTTGGGAAAGAATCCAGAGCTTCGCTCGCAATGACATTTTCTTTTGGATTCCCGCCTTCGCGGGATTCAATATTTAGTGCTAATTTTCTTTTTCCCACTTTCCCCATCTCCCCCATTTTAACATTCAACAAGTCAACCAATCACTCGCCCCAAGAGCGGCCCGCTCAACTTTACCTATTTTAACACCGATGCGCGATTTTAAAAACCCTGTGCAATTTTTTACAAAAACACACAATAAAACGAGTCATTTTGCAATAGTGTTC
>CAZIKS010000082.1:0-15345 GCA_964539795.1 uncultured Pirellulales bacterium | reverse complement strand
GGCAAAAAAGCCCCTGACTGCATAAAAAATCTACCTACAAACTACAGATGCACCCGGCGTCCAGCCAAACACCCAAGTCTATCAATCTGCACCTCTCGGAGCAAAATGGAAAGAATCCTGGCAGTTCGGTTTGTTTTTCAGGAAGCGATTTGACAGTTTTATAGCAGATTGGACATTTGTGTTTCATATTGTTTTTCACCTTGGCCGAACAGCATTCGGAGAACCGGTGCAGGAGAACATAATATCCAACGGTGGCTTGCCTACCTGTGAGCGTCCTGAGCCTTTTAGATAAAGTATTCCGATACCTTCAGCCATATCCGCATTCATATTTGGATACCAATTGTCCCGGGTGTCAGGTTCACTTACTAATACAGGCTCGGTCCATGACCGACCATCGAAACGCTGCAGATGCAGCGAACCATAGGTATTGCGTAAATCATTTTTGTCTTCAAAGAGTGTTTTGCCAAACAGAATATACACGTGAGCAGGCTGATGTGATGTATCAAGACTCAACACAGTCGTAAAAGTTTTATATGGCTGAAGCTTTCGAGGATTGGACCAGTCATTTGCGCTATATGGTGATTTTGCATTTCGGTACCATAAATTACCTAGGCCATCTACATGGGCAAGATGAATTATCTTTGCTGTCTTATCAAAAGCGGCGCACATTCGCCGGTCGGTTCCCGCCCAGGTGGACATTCCTGTGGCCAGTTCGGTATCTGTTGTCCTCCACTTTTTGGCGTCGAAGAGATTGCCGTAGAGTTTTCCGGCGCCGTTTACTGTCATCATAGCGATAACATAACTTTTGCCATCTTCCAACGTCAGATTATCATGGACGGTGCTTCCGATTTTCTTCCAGGAATCGCCTCCTGTACCCTTATCTCCAGTGTGATTGATGCATCGCACATCCGGTTCCCATTGTGAAATGTCGTTGGGGTTTTTGCTGCGTTTCCACAAGACCTCAGTGCCGATGGGTTGGTTGTTCTCGTCTCTGAATACGGCTCGGCTGGCCATAGTAAAATAGCCGTTTGTGTCCTGCTGGAGGTCGTTATAGTAACCAAGCTGTGTATCAAGCTTGTAAGGGCTTTGCCACTGAATTTTCTTATCTGAAATGGTTCCCTGACAGATAAACTTGTCATAAGTCCATTTAGGCTCCGGTTCGATTAACACAGAGTAAAATGTGTAAATGGAATTTCCACAAATAAGATGGCTTCGGCTGGCCTGTTCAGCTTCTGTGGCCGTCCATTTGAGCCCATCTTCTGAAAAATGGTAAGTATCCGGTCGGCCGCGAAAGAGGATCCATTTGCCCTCGTAGGTAAAGACCAATCGTATATTGCCTCGCGTTGTGGCATGCCATCCACCCATGGTGGTTGCAATTTTAGAATATATGAATGACGGCGGCCACGACTTGTTTTGCTCCTGAGCAGATGCGAAAAAGGGAGAGAACATCAGTGCCCCAGTCAGTATTAATGCTCTAAAGCTAAGGTTATTAATGTCACACCTCTTTTTCTTTGAGGCCCCGCTGCAATGGTTTTTGAAATGGATTTTCTGTTGTTTATTCTTCGGCTTCGGTCTCGTAGTCCAGCGATCCTGTTGCGAGGCCCTTTTCGAGCATTCTTGCATACTCGACACAATATCTGGCCCAAGGCTGAGCCTGTAGCCGAGCTTTTCCTATAGGTTTGCCTGTGGCTTCGCAAATGCCATAAGTTTTGTTCTCGATACGCTGAAGTGCATCGTCGATTTCATTCAGCAGTTTCCTCTCGCTGTCCATTAATCCGAGAGCAAATTCCTGCTCATAGTTATCTGTTCCAATATCAGCCATATGTATCGGCATACTTGAGAGGTCTCCGCTTGCATCCAAGCGAGATTTTTTGAGAGCTTCATCCTTCATTTCGTTGACATTACCGATGATTTCGTGACGCTTTTCCAACAACATTTGTTTGAAATGCTCGATATCAGCAGCATTCAAGCGAACTTTCTTCTTCCGAGTTGAGTTTGCTTTTGTCTTTGATACTTTCTTTCGTTTCTTTGCCACTTGTTTTTACACCTTTCTTAGTGCGAAGCCTTTACCTTTATTTGTTCATCAAAGAAAAACTATTATAACATATTAGCTTATATCAGCCAATAACCTTATTTTGTACAAAGTTGTACCACTAAACTACGGAAGTATAATAAGCAAAGTTCAACAATTCAAACTAATTTTGCCCTTTAATTTTAACTTCCTTAAAAATAGATAGTTAGCGTAACAAGCTGTTTTCGGCTATTTTTACATTCCACTGTTGGGATTTTTGGATATTTGCGGACAATCTTTTGCAAATTTGCCCAAAGGGATGAAAAATTTTCCCCGTCCCACTCTGCCAGTAAAGGTTTTGACACCAAAAACTTTTTCGATTTGTTCTGTTGAAAAAACATTTTCTGCACTTCCGGCCCGGTAGCTTTTATCGGCTCCAAGAAGGAGAACTTCGTCGCAGTACTGAGTTGCCAGGTTGATATCGTGCGTTACAGCCACGATTGTTTTGCCTTTTTGCCGCTGTGCGGTTTTTAGCAGGTCGTATATGGCGACCTGATGCTTCAAATCAAGAAGGCTTGTCGGCTCATCGAGGAGCAAAATGTCCGTGTTTTGTGCGAAAGCCCTTGCAATAAAGACTCTCTGCCGCTCACCACCGCTGAGGTTTGCCAAAGTTCTTGAGGCAAACTGTGCCGTGTCAGTTATCTGAAGGGCCTCTTTTACAATTTCGGTGTCCGATTTAGTTTCAAAGCCTAATCTGCCCAAATACGGTGTTCTTGCCATCGAGACGGTTTCTGTAACGGTAAAATCAAAAACCGGCACAAATTCCTGTCGTACGACGGCAATTTTTTGAGCCAGTTTTTTGACTGAGTATGAATTAATCGGGGCAGCGTCGATTTCTATGTACCCTGCGTTGGGGCTGAGCAGAGCACAAAGCAGGTTCAGCAGTGTTGTTTTTCCCGCTCCATTCGGTCCGGCTATGCAGACAAACGTTCCCCGGTCAACTTCGAAATTGAAGTTCTTTAAAATTGCACTTTGGGGCGTATAGCCGAAACTTAGATTTTCAACTTTTATAATACTGCTCATTTTAACCAGCTAACCTTTCGACTGTATTTTGCAAGCAAAACCAGGAAAAAAGGGCCACCGGCAATTGCTGTAATAACACCCACCGGAAGTTGGGCCGGGGCGACAATTGTCCGGGCTATTGTATCGGCGACAACTAAAAATGCGCCTCCGATTATTGCACTGACAGGCAGCAAACGACGATGGTCAGGGCCGAATACCAACCGAACCGCATGAGGAACGATAAGACCCACGAAACCAATAAGGCCGCTTAGGCTCACCGCTATTGCGGTTATAAAAGCAGCGAGACCAAAAGCAGTTATTTGAGTTCCGGCTGTGTCAACACCAAGAGCCTTTGCCTGGTCCTGTCCGAAAGTCAGAACATTCAGCCTGTGGCAAATAGTAAATAAGGCGATTATTCCAGCTATGATGCAGGCTGCACTGACCCATAATACCGAGCGACTTTTTTCCGATATATTGCCCATCAGCCAGAATATTGTCGAATGTACCTGGTCGCTTTTTGCAATAGATGTCAAAAACATAAGCACCGCTGCAAAAAAAGCTTTTACCACCACACCAGCCAGCAACAAAGTTGTTACCTGTGATTTTCCCGCTCCTGCCAGATGGCCGATACCCCAAACCAGGCAAACGGTTATAAGAGCACCAACAAAAGCGAATACGGCAATCGGCGAGCCACCCCAGAATCTCCAAGTCAGACCGGACAAAACTGCAATAATTGCGCCTAAACCTGCACCGCTGGATATTCCGAGGATGTATGGGTCGGCCAGTGGATTTCGTAAAATCGCCTGTAATACAGCTCCCGAAGAAGCCAAAGCAGCTCCTACAAGAGCAGCTAAAATCACCCGCTGTAATCTAATAATGAAAATTTCATAATCTATATTCTCACCTGGCTGATTTCCCGGGCCGGCAAGAACCTTTCCTAAGGAAATTTTCTGTGAGCCTTTTATAGCGCATAAGCACATCACGACCATTAGAACTATTAAACATATGACGACTGTTATTGCTAACTTTTTTTGTGTCTGTGTTTCAAGCATTGATTTATCTCATCGGTTATGTAATGGCACCGGTGCTGCCCTGGTATTTTCAAAGGATATTAAGTCACAGAAGTAGAATTGCTTTTCTCTTAAAACTATTTCGCCGATTCTATGTGAAATACTATTGTGGAATATCGGGCCGTCATATACAAAAGAATGGAATTCTCCGTTCTCGCCACAGGGGTCGACAAACGGTGGAAGTTCGGAGAGGAATTTTTCATCAAAGGTTCTGCCGACAAATGTCCAGTCAAGCTGACTTGAATCAACAGAGGTAATAATCGCTTTGAACCCCAGATCTATAAATGTGTGAGAAAGTTCAGCGGTGTCGATTTTCCATATTGGGAAAATCGCTTTCATTCCTATCCTCAGTAAATTGTTTCCCCTGTATTTTCTTAAATCTTCTAAAAAGACGTCTCCGAAAACCACAGAACAAACACCATAAGCTTGATATTTCCCCAAAGTGTGCTGCATTTTAGATTCATATTCTTCATTGGAAGTATTTTTTGAAATGAAGACTTTCTCAAGGTGATAGCCCAGCGACTGGGCTTGTTGTTCGAGCAAAATCCGCCGAACACCATGCATACAGGTTCTGTCGTAATCTCTGGTTAATACGGTAAGCAAAGTTACTACTTCATATTTTCGGCTTTTGTTAAGTGCGTGCAGGGCTAGGGCGCTGTCTTTACCGCCGCTCCATGAAAGTATCACCTTTTCCTTCATACTGTTTACCTGTCTGGTTTTGCTGAATCGCCGGTTTGTCTGAAATTTTCCGGGTATAAACAATCGGTAATAAGTATTATTCCCTGTGGCAATCTTGGTCCTAATCTTAGAGTAATGTCCGGCTGGACAACGTAAATCCTGTTGTTTTTGACAGCCGGCAAAGCTGCAAATTTGCTCCAAAATTTCTCTGCCGCTTTCTGCTGCTTGGATGTGTCAACTGTTCCCATCGCCGACTGTATTATTACCTCGGCGCCACAGGCAAGAAGTTCTTCAGTGCCTATCGGTGGATATTGCTGGATAGTTGGCCCGACAGCGTTTTGTCCGCCGGCAAGTTCAAGCAGATTGTTTATAAAGGTATTTCTCCCAGCTACACGCAAAGGGTCGGTCTGTACGACCCACAGTACCTTGACCTTATAAGCTGAACGGAACTTAGACTGCAAATTGTTCATTTGAGCGCTGATTTCTTTGACAAGCTCTTCGGCGCGATTAGTACAATCGGCGGCAACTCCGATTTTCTGAATCGCCGTCAAAAGCTCTTCTATTTTTTCTATCTTTAAAGTCAAGACCTGATAACCGAGTCGCTTTAAACTATCCGCAGTTGGCTTTTGCTGTTCAGTTCGCAGCTGCAACGTAAGCACTAAATCCGGCTTAGATGCTATTATAGCTTCAGTGTTCGGCTGCCAGAAAGTTCCCACCTTTTTCTTATTTTTGGCTCCGGCAGGATAATCACTGTCGCTGGAGACTGCTACGATTTCTTTATCAAGTCCCAAAGCGAAAAGAATTTCAGTAATATTGGGGGCGAGTGAGACAATTCTTTGCGGTTTACCCATCCGAGGCGTTTTGTCCCGGCTTTTTTGTGCTGAAACCAAAGGCTTTTTGACTTGCTCTTCATCGGTCGACGGACTTAACAACTTCTGGTACCGGCTAATGACAAAAAAGCCGGCCACTATAACAATCGGCAGCAGTAAGATGCTGAATTTTTTCATAATTATGTTCTTTTAAATTGCTTTTCCAACTCTGCGAGCGAAAATTTGATTGTTGTAGGCCTGCCGTGCGGACAGCGTCCTGAGGTTTCAACGGATTCTCTGTCTGCGAGTAATTTTTCCATTTCACCACTGCTTAGCTTTTGTCCGGCCTTGATTGCGGCCCTGCACGCGGCCATATTCAAAACCTCATCAAGCAATCTCTCAGCATCGAGGACAGAACCTTTTTCTGTGAGCAGATCAATTAAATCCTGAACAAAATCGAGCGGTTCGGCCTTTGTCAGCAGAGTTGGGAAGGCCTGTACGGACATAGCCTTTGGTCCAAACGGTATAAGCTCAATTCCTAATTTTTCAATCAGTTCAGCATTGTTTTTAATTGTTTCAGCCTGAGCTTCGGTCAATTCGAAGCTTTCCGGTATCAAGAGCCTTTGGGATTCAAGATTTCCTGAGTGTATTCGCCTGCTCAGGTCTTCATACATTATACGCTCGTGAAGAGCATGCTGGTCGATAATTATAAATCCATCGCCGGTCTGTGCGACTATGAAGCTGTCGTGTATCTGAATGGCGTTAATCGCTGTCTTTACCATTGTCGGTGTACTTATAATACCGGCTGATTTGGTTTGCCTGGTTGTCGAACGAAATCCCAACTGCTGCTGTTGTGTTTGTATTGGTCTGTGCTTTTTGAAGAATTCGGCCATTGCGTCGGTGATTTTTCGGCTGCGTTCCAATTGAGCCGGGTCTGATGCCGAAGGCAGTTTAGCGTCAACGTGCAAATCTGTTGCCAATAGCTTTTCCCGAAGGCATCCGAGAATTTGTGAGTGAACCAAATTAGCATTGTAAAAACGCACCTCAATCTTCGTGGGATGGACATTTACATCGTATTGGTCACAGGGCATTTTAATAAACAAAAAGACAATAGGGTATCTGTTCGATTCGAGGGTCGTTCTATACGCCTCCTTGATTGCATGGGAGATAAACTTGTCGCGAATGAATCGGCCGTTAAGAAATACATATTGGAACTTGTTATTTGTCCTCGATATGCGCGGTTTGCCCATCAAAGCGAAAATGTGCAGTGCCTTTTCATCGCTTTCAGTTTCAATCAGGTTTTCGGAAATTTCAGAAGGGAACAATTCAGCGATTCGGCGGAAAAGGCCTTCATTGGCAAGAAGTCGATAAATCTCTCTGCCGTTATGTATCAGGGTAAGAGCCAAATCGCAGTTTGCCAGAGCGATGCGTGTGAAATGCTCGGTGATATGTCCCATTTCGGTGTTGGCGGTTCTGAGAAACTTTCGTCTTGCGGGCAGTTTGTAGAAAAGGTCTCTGACCTGTATTGTAGTACCGTAGTCGGCGCTGCAGGGGCTTATGTCGGTTTTAGTCCCACAGTCAATCTCGATACAGTTGCCGCCGGTCGAACTCTTTGTCCTGCTAACCGCCCTGATTTGTGCCACGGAGGCAATGCTTGCTAATGCTTCGCCTCTAAAGCCAAGTGTCGATATGCTCTGGAGGTCTCTTGTGGTTTTGATTTTGCTGGTGGTGTGTGGTTCGAATGCATGTGTGAGGTCCTCCGCATCCATCCCACAGCCGCCATCTGTTACAGATATTAATTTTCTGCCTCCATCTTCTATGGAAACGACAATTTTTGCAGCACCTGCGTCAATGCTGTTTTCCATAAGTTCCTTGACCACACTGGCGGGTCTTTCAATTACCTCGCCGGCGGCAATCATATTTATCATATTGCGGTCAAGGACAACTATCCTGCCCATTGTTTTTCCCCGCTCCACATCAATCGGTTACTGATTACCTGAAAGAATCTTGAAGATAATCAATAATCAGTCCTTCAACAAACTTTTGCCTGTCATTTCTTTGGGTTGCGGCAATCCCATCATTTCCAGCAGCGTAGGACCAACGTCTGCGAGTCTTCCGCCCTTCCGCAGTTTTCTATTTTTGTATCGCTGTTCAAACACAATTAACGGCACATCACCAATGGTGTGCGCGGTATGTGGCTTGTCCGGTGACCCGTCTATCATTTTTTCAAAATTTCCGTGGTCGGCGGTGATTACAGCAGCACCTCCCAAACTTGTGACCTTTTTGAGAATCTTGCATAGGCATTCATCGACCGTCTCGGCGGCTTTAATGGCCGCAGACAATATACCGGTATGACCGACCATATCCGGATTTGCGAAATTAACCACTACTACATCATATTTATTCGAATCGAGTCTTTCCAGCACAACGTCGGTAACCTCATAGGCGCTCATCTCCGGTTTCAGATCGTATGTCCGGATGCGCGGTGAAGGGACGATTTGTCTGTCTTCACCATCAAACGGCTTTTCAGTGTAATCGTTGAAAAAGAAAGTTACATGGGCATATTTTTCCGTCTCGGCGCATCTAAACTGTTTCAGTCCCAGAGAGCCCCAGTATGCGCCAAGGATATTTTGCATTTTCGGCGGTTTTGGAAACGCCACCGGGGTAGGTATGGTTGCGTCATACTCGGTCATACAGACGTAATATATTTTCGGCAGAGTTGTCCTAGCGAATTCCTTAAAGTCAGGCTCAACGAACGCCCTTGTGAGTTCACGGGGCCTGTCGCCACGGAAGTTGAAAAAAATTACTCCATCACCATCTTCGACAACAGCTATCGGTTCGCCATCACCATTAACAATGGAAGTTGGTTCAATGAATTCGTCGGTTACTTCTTTTTCGTAGCTTTGAGCAACCGCCTTTGAGGCATCGGCAGCTTTAAGACCTTTGCCAAACCTCATACATTCATAAGCCTTTTGAACTCTGTCCCATCGGCTGTCACGGTCCATAGCATAGAATCTACCCATAACAGTTGCAATTTTACCTACACCTATTTCTTTGGCTTTTTTCTCAATGTCGGCCATATAACCGGCTCCACTATCCGGCGGTGAATCCCTGCCGTCAGTGAGTGCATGGATGAAAACCTCTTTTATGTCATTTCTTTTTGCCAGTTCGAGCAGGCCGTACAGGTGCTTCAGAAGAGAGTGTACACCTATATCGCTGCACAGACCTATAAGATGCATTTTGCCGTTGTTGTCTTTGATAAATTTGATTAGATTTAAGAATTCGGCATTTTCAAAGAATGAACCGTCGGCTATGAGTTTGCTGATTCTTACGGATTCCTGAGGTACTATTCTGCCCGCCCCGATATTCTGGTGGCCTACTTCACTGTTTCCCATAGTGCCAGCGGGCAGGCCCACATCTTCACCGCTGGTATTGATAAGGCAGTTAGGGTAGTCAGCCATCAGCATATCATCTGTGGGTGTATTGGCTCGTTTGACGGCGTTATATTCATCCTCATCAGGATTCGGATTATATCCCCAGCCGTCACGTATAATCAGTAGGAACGGCCTGCCCTGAAGTGAAGCAATTGCTTTTTGTTTAGCCATAAGAAAAAGACCTTTCAACAAAAACAACATAGACGAGGCAACGCCTCGCCTATAATTTAAATCCGAACCAAATATGATATAAAGCTGTATATGATATGTCAAACATTTAGCAGGGACGTTCAAAAAACAATATTTTTGTACTGAAAGTTTTTGACAGCGATTGGAATGGCTGATAAAATCAAAATGGTGTAATTAGTTGCTAATTAAGAATTTATTGTGCTAACTGGCGGCGAATGACCGATGTAAGGGTTGTCCGGATAAAAGAAAAAGGGAGTCGTATACATGTCTAACAGCACCATTACCACAATGGCCCAAAGCAAAAGGCAAAAGGTAAAGGTGAATTATGTTTTATTTTTCAGCTGTTACTTTTTGTTTTTTTTGTTGTTTTCTACAGGCTGCGGACCGGAACAGCAGGCTGCTGATTTATATGTCGATGCGTTAATGTTTAGCGAGAGCGGCGAAGATAAAGAGGCAGTCGAAAAACTCGACTCCGCGGTGAAATTAAATAAGGATTTCTCTCCGGCTTACTCTCTGCTTGGTGAAATCTATGAAAAAATGCAGGATTATGAAAAAAGCGCCGCTTCCTATAACGAAGCAACAAGGGTGAATCCCTGGTCTTTTGACGACTATTTCAGTCTCGGGCGCGTGTATCGGATAATGAAACAATTCGCACAGGCGGTAAAGGCGTATGTCAGAGCATGCGAACTCAAACCAAACCATTTCGAAGCACACGTTAACGCCGCCAAATCCTACTATGAGATTGAGGACTACAACAACGCCCTGGTTTACGGCCGGCGCGCCGAGGAGATTGAACCAAATATCATTGAAATCCAAAAGATGCTCGGCGATATTTACGAATCGAAAAAAGACCATGAAAAGGCTATTGGCTCTTATAAGCGAGCGCTTGAAGCAGACAGTGAAAATCCTGAGATTATGACATCTTTAGCGGTTGCCTATCTTAGAACAAACCGTAATGAACCGGCAAAAGAGCTGTTAACTGCTGCGATAAAAAGCAAACCTGATAATGGTACCGCCTATCATTATCTCGGATACTATTATCTCCGCCTTTACGACGAAAACTTTAAAGCTTACAAGGACCTAAAACAGGCCGGTGGAGAAGACCTTGAACTTAAGGCCTCATTGGATGAAGACCTCGAAAAAGCGCTGGCAAACTGTGGTAAGGCGATTGAGATAGACCAAATGGACTGGTATGCACACAAGGTTCTGGGAGTTGCATATATGCTCAAGTCACATAGCAGCAAGGACAAGTCGCTAAAAGCAAAAGCAGTTGAACAATGGCGTATGTCTTTGGAAATCAAGCCAGACCAGCCCAATTATGAAGGTTTAGCCAGGCTAATAGAAAAACATTCGAAGTAATAAATTGTGGCAGATTTTTTAGCGTGACAGAACCCAAGAGAGAAGAAAATGATGCCCGGCCGAGGTTGGGTCGGGCTTTTTTGAACCGCCAGGGTTTTGCACCGCCGGGTTTGCAGGCCCATCTTATTTTCTGGTCTTTGACGGCGGGTGGAATAACCCTGGATTTGTGGAGCAAAAAGGCCGTATTCGACTGGCTGAGTTCTAACTATCCCTACGGCTTTTCGATTATAGACGGCTTTTTAGGACTGGTAATAGCTTTAAATGATGGGGCGGCTTTTGGAATAGCTTCCGGTCAGCGTTACTTTTTGACGGTGATTTCAATCTTTGCGCTGATAGTGATTTTTGGAATATTCTTTTTAAGCGGAAGTAAGCAAAAGTCAGTCCATACTGCCCTTGGCCTGTTTTCAGCAGGCATCTGCGGCAACCTTTATGACAGAATTTTTAACAACGGCATGGTGCGGGATTTCATCGATGTTGTGTACTGGCCGGGCAGGCATTGGCCGGCATTCAACGTCGCCGACAGCATGCTCTGTATCGGTGTAGGGCTATTGCTGATTTCAGGTTTCCTTACTGAGCAGTCTTGTCGAAAACATGCTCGGCAACATGAATAGGGGTATTTGACGCCACGCCCAAGGCAATAGCATCGGAGGGACGGGAGTCAATTTCGATGGTTTTGCCTTTCGAATCGAGGTATATCTTCGCATAGAAGGTATGATTGCGGAGGTCATTTATGACAATTTTTTCTATTTTCGCATCGAGACTTTTTATTACGCTGTCCAGCAAGTCGTGAGTCATAGGCCGGGGGGGCTTTAGGCCTTTCAGCCGCCGGTCGATTGCAAAAATTTCAACTATGCCGATAACGATGGGAAAACTTCGCTTGCCGTCACGCTCTTTTAGAACGATTATCTGCTGGTCGGAGGTCTCATTAATTATTATACGTGAGAGTTCAGCTTCCACATCCATTTTGACACCGCTTCATATATTATTGAGTTTTAAGTTTTCTGCAGGAAATATCATACTTAACATAGTATTATTCGTCCAACTGTGCGAGATGTTCTTCAATAGTCTCTAATTGTTTACTCAGTTCTGCCGATTTTTCCCTGGCCTGGGCTACAACCTGAGGCTTTGCCTTGGTAATAAAGTTTTCATTTCTTAACTTGCCCTCTACCGCCTTCCTGGCCTTTTCTGTTTTGTCCCTTTGTTTCTCCAGCTTTTTTCGCTCGGCTTTGGTATTTATTGTATCATGTACATAAACTTCCGTTGCATCAGCGATTGCAACTGCTGCATTTACAGGTTTCACAACTGCTATGCCCGCATTAAAATCTGCTACACCAGCCAACTGCTGGATGAGTTCGGCATTTCGGTTCAGAATATCAATGATTTCTTGTTGAGACTTTATGGATACGGCTTTGAGTTCCTTTGGTGGTACATTTCTATTGCTTCTGATGTCTCTTATAGCTCGAATCACGGCATGGATAGTCTCAATTTGTTTTTCAGCTTCTGTGTCCAAAAGGAAGTCCATTTTCTTTGGCCATTCCGCACATACCAGCGCCTTTGCCTCTTTGGCTTCAACCAAAGCTGCGAGTTTTCTTACAGGTACAATTTCGTTGAGTTTCTTGAATATTCCTTCGGTGATGAAAGGTACAAATGGATGCAATAGACGTAAAACCTGGTCCAGCACAAAAGCCAAAACGTTTTGAGCAATCGGTTTTTGTTGCTTGTCTTTCATTCGTGGTTTGAGCCACTCAAGATACCAGTCACAAAAATCGTTCCAGAAAAATCTGTAAAGCTGTGATAGCGGCTCACTGTATTTAAACTGCTCCAGCGACTTTGTAACATCGGCGATAGTCTGTGCAAGGCGAGAAAGAATCCACTTGTCAGTGATTGTCATCTTGTCTTTATCAAATTCTTCCGGGGTGGCGCCATCGAGATTCATCAACGCAAAACGCGAAGCATTCCAGAGCTTGTTACAGAAATTCCGCCCGATATCAAACTTCGGTGACGTGTTGGCCTGGCGCCCGTCCGGCAGAGTCATTGACGCAACCGGCATCCGAATGTCCTGTGTGTCTGTAGTCATACTGGCCAGGGTAAAACGCATTGCATCTGCGCCGTGACTGTCGATTGCTACCAGTGGGTCAATGCCGTTGCCCAGACTCTTTGACATCTTGCGTCCTTCACCGTCCTGAATCATTGCGTGAATATATACATCAGTAAACGGAATATCGCCGGCACAGTACTGGCCCATCATCACCATTCGCGAGACCCACAGCGTGATAATCTCACGGGCAGTGCAAAGCACATCTCCCGGATAGAATGTTTTAAGTTCCGGAGTATCCTCCGGCCAGCCAAGCGTGCTGAACGGCCACAACGCCGACGAAAACCACGTATCCAAAACATCTTCATCCCGCGTCCAGCCGTCAGCTTCGAGACGATTCTCAATATCTCCGCTTTCGGGAGCAACGCAAACGAATGTTGCAGTACCTTCATCAGAATCCATAACAATTGCTTGCACCTTATCGGGAAGATTCGAAACTTCATGTCTAAGCTGGTTGTCTTCTCCAGACTTTGACCAAACCGGGATTCTGTGTCCCCACCAGAGCTGTCTGCTGATAGGCCAGTCCCGGAGGTTTTCCAGCCAGTTTTGATATGTCTTAGCGTAGCGTTCCGGTGTAAAGCGCAACCGGCCGTCAATTAACGGCTTGAGAGCAAGACCTGCCAAAGAATTCACCGGCACATCAGTACCTTCAATAAATCCATCGCCGAACTTCCCCGCCAGATGTTCAATAGGTTTTTTAACCGCTATATACCACTGGTCGGACAGGTATGGCTCAATCGGTACATGGCTGCGATAACTGTGGCCGACTTCGTGAACATATTCGCGAACATCTTCAAGCAGGTCCTCCTGCCGGAACCATTCAACAATAGCCTCACGCGCCTCAAAACGGTCCATTCCGAGCAGTGATTGTGCTTCGGGGGTATCGGCGTCTTCCCAGCCGTACTTATCACTGATAGAGCCGTCCGGCGCCATCACATTTATAATTTCCAGATTTTGCCGCAAGCCAATCTCCCAGTCGTCCGGGTCGTGGGCGGGCGTAACTTTCAAAAAACCGGTGGAGAACCTTGCTTTTTCATCTTCACTTTCAGGGTCAGGCAAAACAACGTGCTCATCGGCAACCACAGGTATAAGTCGGCCTACAATCGGAAGCCGTACTTTTTTGCCAACCAGTTCTTTAGCCCGTTTGTCCGCCGGATTCATTGCAACAGCAGTATCGCCGAGCATTGTCTCCGGACGGGTAGTGGCAACAGTAACATGTTCGACACGCTTACCGTCAATTTCGACCGGCTCAGCAAGTGGATAACGCAGATACCAGAAATGTCCCTGCACTGTCTCGTGCTCGACCTCATCATCGGCTAATACCGTTTGCGTAGCGGGGTCCCAGTTTACAAGCCGTTTGCCTCGATATATCAAACCATCCCTGAACAGCCTGAAGAACGTCTCTCTAACTGCCTTGGCGCAGACCTCGTCCATGGTAAAACGTGTCCTGTCCCAGTCACACGAACAGCCCATAGCTTTTAGCTGTTCGATAATGCGGGCTTCGTATTCGTCTTTCCAGTCCTGCACGTGGCTTACGAATTCCTCACGTTCGAAGTCTGTTCTTCGTTTGCCCTGCTCCGAGAGCAATTGTTTTTCAACGACTGTTTGTGTGGCAATTCCGGCATGGTCTGTACCGGGCATCCACAGTGTGTTGTAATTTTGCATCCTATGGTATCGAATCAGAACATCCTGCAGTGTGTTATTCAATGCGTGACCAAGGTGCAGCGGCGCAGTTACATTAGGCGGGGGAATCATAATAGCATAAGGCTTACAGGGGGCTTGCTTACCATCCGGTGGTGTTTCTGCATGGAAATAACCGCCGGCTGACCAGATCTCACTTGTCAGTTGCTCTGTCTTATTAGGTTCATAAACTTTCGAGAGCTGCTCTGCCATACTACCTACCAGATTTAGAAGTTATCTATAAAAAAAATCCCGGCAAAAGACTGAAATACCGGAATTCTATCCTAATAAAATCAGACAGTAATGTAAAGCAAACAATTAGGCCCGAAAAGCCGCTCAATATGTCGACCGTTAGTTCCGCAGCTTCAGCCGGAGCATGGGCTTTAGTCAATATTCATTGTCATCAGGAATTCAACATTTGTCCGGCACTTGACGAGTCTGCTCTTTAGCAGTTCGATTGCTTCAACGGGATTCAGATCGCTAAGGACCCTTCTGATTCGATATACAAGCTCAAGTTCCCTTTTTTCGAGCAGCAGTTCTTCTCTTCTTGTTCCGCTTCTGCTGATATCGATAGCCGGCCATATCCTTCTGTCGACAAGACGTCTGTCCAGGTGCAATTCCATATTTCCGGTGGCCTTAAATTCCTCGAAGATAACTTCATCCATTTTTGAGCCGGTATCAATTAAAGCAGTAGCAAAGATAGTCAGGGAGCCGCCATTTTCGACATTTCTTGCCGCTCCGAAAAACTTCTTCGGCATCTGCATTGCGCCGGCGTCAACACCACCTGTCAGGATTTTTCCGGAGTGCGGCATCTCCGTGTTATAAGCGCGTGCAAGCCGCGTTATTGAGTCCAGTAGAATTACCACATCATTACCGTATTCTACAAGCCGCTTTGCCTTTTCGATTACGACTTCGGCAACCTGGCAGTGACGCGAAGCCGGTTCATCGAAAGTGGAAC
>CAZIKS010000081.1:0-15369 GCA_964539795.1 uncultured Pirellulales bacterium | reverse complement strand
AACAACTCGAATACCTGGCAAAACGTGTAAAACTCCTCCAGCGCCTGACAAAAAAGATTTGTCAACAGAAGATTGAGTCGTTTGTTTAATGTTTGGCCCTGTCCTCCGGGCGGGGTTTTCCACATCATTTAGGTTCTATTCTATTAAATCAACTCCGCGAAGCGGCTTCCTTATCATTTTCTCCCTCTTGCGATGCTCCCTTATCTTTCTTTTATTTTTCACCAAAATTTTTTCCTTTACCTTTCCCCTTCTTTTCTGTTATCTTGCTTCTCTAAATGCATAAGAAATCCGAGAGCGAAAAACACCAACGAAACTAAAGATATGAAAATTAGTAAGCGGGAATTGTGAATTTAGCGCAAAAGAGAGATTATTTTATGAAATTGACTGAGCTTAGAATTCAAAATTTTAGATCGTTCAAAGATGAGACTATAGTATTTAGTGACTACAATTGCTTTGTGGGCCCAAATGGTGCCGGTAAATCTGCTATACTTATGGCGTTAAATGTTTTTTTTCAGGAAAATACTTCCACAGTAACAAATGTTCGCACACTAACCGAGGAAGATTTTCATCATAAGAACACAAAAAAGCCGGTAAGGATTACTGTTACGTTTGAAGGACTTTCGGATGCTGCAAAAAAGGAATTCGAACTTTATTATAGACAGGGAAAGTTGGTTATATTTGCTGAAGCAAAGTGGGATGATATTACACAGAGTGCACCAGTAAAACATTTTGGCTCTCGTTTAGTAATGGAAGAATTTTCTAAATTTTTCAGGGCTGAAAAAGATGGAAAACCTGTTTCGGAACTCAGGGAGATTTATCGACAAATACGTTTGAAATTTCCAGCTCTTCCCAGCGAGACGACCAAAGTGGCAATGGTAGGAGAATTGAGAAAATATGAAGAAAAACATCCAAAAAGGTGCGTTTTCTTGGAGGAGCCTAATCAATTCTACGGGTTTACAAAAGGTCAGTATCATCTTGAAAACTATATTCAATGGGTCTATGTTCCAGCAGTGAAAGATGCATCCACTGAGCAAGAGGAAGGTGCCAAAACGGCACTGGGTCAATTGCTTGCTCGAACGGTGCGTACTAAACTGGATTTCTCTGAGGCAATTGATGGGCTAAGGATTGTTCTAGAAAAAAAGTACAAAGATATTCTGGAAGAACAAACAGATGCACTGAAGGGTTTAGAACTCTCTATGGAAAAAAGGTTGCAAGATTATGCTGATGGAAGAGCCAAGTTAAAACTGAACTGGCGCTATGACGCGAAAACTTCAATCAAAGTTCAGGAACCACTAGCTCGGGCGAGTATTGGATATGCCGACTTCATAGGTGAGGTTGCACGTGCTGGTCACGGGATGCAAAGAGGATTTTTGCTCGCTATTCTACACGAGCTAGTTGGAAACGGGGAAAAGGAAGGGCCAAGACTCATTCTCGGAATTGAGGAACCGGAACTTTACCAGCACCCACCACAGGCACAACATCTTGCGGATGTTTTAGAAAAACTGACTAGACCAGCGAGTAACGCTCAGGTAATTGTCACGACGCACAGCCCGTATTTTGTTACAAGTAAAGGATTTGCAGATATAAGGATGGTGCGGAAGTCTCAAAGAGAGCTGTGCTCAAAAACAAGTTGGACCACCCATGAGAAAGTCGAATCCAGACTTGCGAAAGCGTTAGGACAGGAAGCTAAATCACCAACGAGCGCTATGGCTATCGTTAATCAGATTATGCATCCATCACAAAGAGAACTATTTTTCACACCTTTTGCTGTTCTTGTGGAAGGGACTGAAGATGTTGCGTATATATCGAGCCACCTCCACCTTTCCGGACAATGGAGGAAGTTTAGAGAATTGGGATGTCACTTTATCGTAAGCGGTGGGAAAACAAGCTTGATCAGATTTCTGGCTATCGCAAAAGAATTGGATATTTGGGTTTTTGTTTTGTTCGACTCAGATGCCAAATCCTTGAGAAAAAAAGTTGAGACTACTAAGGGCGATCTTGACAAGCACATACAAGCTAAAGAGAATCTCAAAAACAATTCAAGGATTAACTCATCAATATTGAAACTTTGTAATGCTAGCAGTGCTACTGCATTGCCGGACAAAACATTGTGGCTTCCGAGTGTTGTGGTTTGGCCTGATACAATTAGTTCAACGGTCAAGGAGGAATTCGGCGAAGAGGCTTGGAATCTCGCAGAGAATGAGGTCCGGAAAAATCTGGAATTGAAAAATGGAATAACTCCAAGAAATCCCATACTTATTACAGCAACACTGGAAGAGCTTTGGAAGCAGAATAAGAAATCTGCCTCCCTTTTAAAGCTCTGCGATGTCATTCTACAGTTAACCAGTAAAACAAAATGTTGAAAGTGTTATGGCTGACGTTTTTATAAGTTATTCAACAAAAGACCAGAATTTTGCAAACTTCTTATACAACCATCTCACAAAAGAAGGACTGAAGATTTTTCTTGCTCCAATCACACTGGATGCTGGAAATAGATGGAGTGAAAAGATACTGAATGAACTTAAGGTTTCAGAATGGGTTTTATTCCTAGCAAGCAAAGCAGCATGCCAATCTCCAGCAGTTCAACAGGAAATGGGCGCAAGTATTGCTTGGAACAAAAATATAATTCCTGTTGTATGGGAAATTCGTCCTGAAAATTTGCCTGGTTGGACTAAAGAATTTCAGGCAATGTCTCTGGCAAGCGCAACAATAGAGACTATTCAGGAAGAGTTTACTAAATTAGCCAAAAGAATTAAGTCCGAGCAATGGAAGGGGCTTTTAATCGCGGGGATCCTGATTGGCGCTCTTGTATATTTGAGCAAAAGCTAAATAGTTAATAGGATGACTCGAAAACTAGGGACAGTCACCTATTTCGTCTCTTTTATTTACCAATCATATACTACCAACCCCCGCACTTGTCGTCAAAAAAAACATTGTATTAATCTCGCAAATTCATATAATTACAAAGAGAAAATAGATAGCTTTATATAGTCACATAGCGATAAAACCGGTGAGACAAACCTCACCCAAGGACTAACAAATGAAAAGAAAGCCTTCAACAAAACGACGAAAAAAAAGCAAGCTCAACCATAAAAAACTAAACAAGTCTGTAATTAAAAATAGTTCTGGATTCTTTCGCCGTTGTTTATCGAAGGATTTTATTTTGGCAATTGTAACTGTCCTGTCATTAGTTTTCGGATTCGTACAATGGCGTCAAAGTGCTAAAAGTGGCAAGGAAAACAAGGCTTTAATTGAAAACAATACAGCACTATTGGAGAATCTTGTTACGAATAAATATGAGAAAGACTTGCAAAAAAAGTATCCGAGTGGATATGTGTTATTCGGTGTTGACCGGTCGCGCAGATTTGAGAACAGATCTATTCCACATAGAAGTAATTTGTTAGAGGAGTATGAGTTTGATTGGAACCGTGTTAGAGTAAGCGATATAAACGAAAATACTGTCACAATTGAAATGCCACATATTCATTTCAAACCACTAGGCACTAAATTATCTGGCACTGCAATGTCAATTCCGAAGACCCCAAAGAGAAAAGCACATATGTATCCTCTAAGACCAAATGGCACAAAAAATAGGATATTTGTTGAATTGGTTGAAGACTCTAATTCATTACTTGTTTTTGCTATAGGCTTTAAGCCGGAATAAATTATGGGAACTAGGGTATAAAGGGAATTAAAGGTGTCCAATGCTTTTTTTCACTCTTTTCTTTTTCGCCCCTCCACAATTCAAAAAATTAAAGCACTAGACTCTGTTGTTGCCTTCAGTTCGGTCTATTCTTTTTTTCTCCGGTGCTTAGCACCTGCGAAATACTGGATGTTGCTCATTGCGGCCTACGGCAACAACAGCTCACATCAGCAACCAGCGAACCAACTCAGCCTAACCGACACCCACCACCACGCTCTGCGTTGAAATCGCCAAGGACGGCGATAAACGCTGATTCTACAAGATAAGACGCTTGCCCACCTTTATGGATGCGGATCTATCATTGGTCCGCCACTCTCCACTGGCCATGGGAAGGGACCAGGAGGCCACTTGCGTTCTCCAATATTCCTGATAATCCCCTCCATTTCTTCGAGTTGTCGCAATTGACAATACGCGTGCGCAGATAGTTCTCCCCCCGATTCCCTCTCACATTCTCCCTCACTCTTACCTTCGTCCAAACACCTTGCCATCGATGTCGCATATGCAATGGATTCGTCAAGACAACCTCCTAATTTATGTTGTATCGCTCTTGGTATCGGCGGACAAATCTTTTGCAACTCCACCCAGAATCCTCCTGAAAGACTTGGGCTGGCATCTTCACTCTGTGAGGCTAATCTGGTCATCACAAGCAAAGCCGCTACCGCCTCCATTTCATCATCAGTCAGTTCATTCAAGGGTTCACCAACATAGGCCATCGAACGCACCATTTGTTTGGCCCGCTCATCGTATTCCTTCTGAATAGTAATTGTATCCCGACTTTTTTGTACATAACAGGACTGCAAGAAAAAAACAGATGCGCAACAAACAATCAAATTTATACGATTCACCGTGGTTCTCCTTTCACAAGCGGCGGCTAACAACGAGTCAGACAGCCTAACATAGTTTATTTTTCTAATACAAAAGACCCTCCGAGGGCGCAAATTTCGTATCTTGTATATTGAACTAAAAACTCAAAAATATAGCATTCTGTCCAGACACCAAAACCACAACAGGTTTTTACCAAATACAAAGAAGCTTCCCTTGCGTTTTTTCTCTCCTCGAAATTATAACCGCTTTCTAAATCTTGTCAAATCAAATCTATCCAATATATCCACTCCACTATTAATTCTTTTGAGCAAGGAATTTCCTTTAATTTCCCCTATTTCATTGTCTTTCATCTTTTCCCCGTGCCTCAGGTATCTGCGCCCCTGCGCCCAAAGTATCTGCGGGATTCAATCTATCTTTAATTCTGTCTTTCACAAAAATCTGCGTAAACCGTGAAATCTGTGGCTATTTTTTCCTTGCGCAGCCCGCCCAAACTACCCATTTTAACATTTGAATTTCTGCCTTCTAACTTTTACAGCCACCGCGGTGCTTTAGCGGGGTTATTACAGCCCCCGCGACCAGCGGAGTCAAACCTGTGCGCTTTTTGCATCTTTTTGTCACTTTTTTTTCAATTTTTCTTCTTTTCCCCCCTTTTTCTTAACTTTTTTGAACTTTTTGTCGTTTTTTTTGCAATTTTTTGACGTTTTTTAAACCCCCACCCCCATTTTTAGCCCAAAAACAAAGGTGACTTAAAGCCCTCCACACAAAATCACCCCCATTTTTAGCTCAAAAACAACACCTATTTCCCCTCTCACGACACTAATTTTTTCGTCAATTCGGCTATCCTCTGCCCGCGCCGCCGGCACTGCTCTTGCACCCTCTCATCGGGCTTACCTATCGATACCGGCCCATAATGGTCGCCATTCGGGTCCCCCTGAACTACCAGCCCGCTTATCAGCATCGCCTCTATTATGCCCATAATCGTCGTTTCATTGCCCCCGCCGATATTTGCCGAACTCGTAAACGCCCCTCCAACCTTACCATCGAGTTGTCCGTGCCTGCTAACCAATTCATCAAAAAACCCCTTTACCTCCCCTGCCATTTGACCGTAATAAGTCGGCGAACCAACAACTATCGCATCATAACCGCCCAAATCCTCGATTTTAACATCACCAACCGCCTTACATTCCGTCTCAAGCCCGCTCTCATTCATCCCTTCAGCTATTATCTGCGCCATCTCTTCAGTATTACCGCTTCTCGAATAATAAATAACTATGCCCTTTGCCATTTTCAAACCTTTCTGATTCATCATTTTTTCAGCATTATACCCCAATATTTGCTCAATACTGCACTTTCTACCTCAATGTTGCAGGTAAACCAGCTTCTCCGGCAGGGCTATATTGTTCCCGAAGTTGTCCTCACCATAACCGCTTTCCGCCAAAAGCTTTATATCAGCAAGCACCCGCTTGTCGCCGGTAAATTTCACACTCAACTCGACATTTATATCAATTTTGCCTATCGCCAGCAGACGCGCAATCTCATCGGTAACCTCTTCCAGCAACGCCCCTCCTTTTCGTTCCGATTCCTCTGATAACTGCACTGGCTGCTCATAAAGAACTATTTTACCCCGCTCGGCCAGCGTCATTATCACAACACGTATGATTTCTGTTATCTCCTTGCCGCCACTGTCTTTAGGAGCAAACTGAAGATTGTCGATTTCCCCCGCCAGCCAACGGCGTTTATAGGCATTTATCTTTTCATTCACCCTGAAAAGCTCCAGCGGCGAACCAGCATCGTATTTCTCTCCTTCCAGCTCCATCTGCACATCACTCCCATAGTGCATTACAAGCTTGGAAATCAGCGTCGATGGCCGTACATGAAAACCCCTGTAAGGCGGCACAGAAACCTCAATACAATCTGGCTCGATATAACGCTTAAGCATCTCCCTGCACAATTGTTCCGCACATATTATATAACGACTTATGTACGAAACCGAGTAGTCCATCAGCACCGCCAGAAGCTCATCAGCGGTTACCAAAAGTGGCTGACGCTCCTGTAAATCACACTTCGGACAATTAACATGCCGCTCATAGTAATGGGCGAAAAGCGTAGCCGTCTTCAACAGGTGAAAAACCACACTTATATGCCCTCTTAGCACCGCCAGGTCGGTATCGAGCTTCTCGGCTTCGGTCCCGGAAACATACGTATCGTACAATGACTGAAGGTTGTGAAACCTAAGTTCCAGAGCCCGCAGGCTTTCCTCGCTAATCGAATCCGAAGCATATGACGCATATTCTTCCAGCCGTGCACGAACTACAGCATGGACGCGTTCACTCGCAGCAGCAAGGTTTAAAAAAGCCGTCGCCAGCATAGTTACAATTTCCGACACCGTTTCGATTCTGCGCGTGCGGCAATCGTGCGGCAATCTGCCGGCAGGAAGCTGCTCAACATAAATCTCCTCACCAAATTGCTCTGTGGTTACCGGCAAACCGAGCTGTTCGGCCCTATCGAGCATCTGACGGGCTGTTCTCAAAAGAATTTCTCCGACAAAACCAAGGGCCTGCTCCGTAGCCTTGACAAAATCCTCCTCGATGGCTATCAGCCGATAACTCGGCAATGCGTGGCGTATATGAAGAAGTTCATAACCGGCATCTGAGAAAAGTTTAATCGCTGCCGTCAGCGACCCAAATGCGCACCATCGGCAATTGTTACGTGCATCATAAGCGTCAAGAAATTCCTCAATCTGCATGGATTGTGACAGCAGTTGACCGAGGAGCGGACGTGTCAGGATTTTATCGCTCGACGGGCATTGCGACATATAGTGAGCCAGCCCCAGCAGTGTCCGGGCACGTTTGGCGATTAGCTCCTGAAAATCTTTATCAGTGATAATCACGGGGGACATCTAAACTGTTCCTGTTACCTCTAACAGCCTTCTTTATCGGCTTACAACCACAGAATGGTTAAAAAAGAGCCTGATAACCTAATCACCCTGCTTTCCTTTGGAGTTTATTTGCGTTTTTTGCGAAACAGCAAAACCTTTGGGAATTTTAAAATCGAAGATTCCTTTTTTCAGCTTTTTATTAACCTGCGGCTTAAGCAGTTTAACCTGAGAAATATCCTCCTCGGTTGTGACCGCGACTATTTGGGCCGGCAAATTTAACTTTTTATCAATCCAAAACTCAAAAGAAGTATAATCGTCTTTATAAGCTGAATCCGGCTTTACTTTCAAATGCAGCCTGATGAACTGCGACGGCTCAGTTTCTTTTTCTTCGAATAATTTTATTTCAAAATCCTTATTCAAATCTTCTATTTGGGCAAAGCCGATTATGGGAAAATTTTTAGCGGCCAGGTCAAAGGCATCCACCGGTTCGTTCGGCCCAGCCAGTTGATACCTGTTGGCCTGTTTGCTTTGATAGTCGATTTGGGTAAGCCACACACCGTCGAAGATATATTCCTCTCTATACTTTTGTTCTTTCTCATCATCCTGCTTAAGTGTTTCAAAATTTATCCTCAGCTTTGATTTTCCACCCGACTTTTCATAATACAAATCGCCTTTTCTCAGTGTCTTCGAATCAAATAACTTCGGCTGGCTGAACAGATGTTCAATCCGGCCGTGGTATAACTTTAACTCTTTAGTTTCCTTTTTTAATTGCTTTAATATTTGTTCCACCGGACAAGCCTGCACCTTTTCCTGAGACTGCGAGCATCTATCTTTGGTGCACTCATCCGCCCGGCAAATACCAACCGTCGCCAATAAAATCAAAAAAGCTTTCGATATCGTTATTTTACTCATGAATCGATATTACTCCTTACTCTCGCCTAACCCTCTCATATTCTCAATAATTTCAAGTATTTGGTCTATTCTTTCAATGGCAAAATCCGCATGCTCAACAAATTCTTCCGCTCTGCTGTGATTTGTCAAAAGTACTGCAACGGCACCGGCGGCTTTGGCACAAAGCAAATCAAAAAGGTAATCACCCACCAGCAGGGTATCTTGCGGCTTTACCTCAAACTGCTCACATATTTGCAGTACGCCGAAGCTTTCAGGTTTAACAGGGCCGTCGTCTCTGCCGACAACAGCGTCGAACTCTAAGCTATGCTTCTTGGCAACAGCCAGGGCGTTTATTCGCCTGTTTCGGGTCAATACACCTATACGAATACCCACTTGACGAAGGGCCTTAAGTGTTTCCCTTGCACCGGCGTTCAGAACCGATTCGGTTACAGCCCGATTCTCATGAAAATTCAATATCGCCTCAACACATTGACGCTCCTGCGGCGTCATTTCTTCCATCGCTTCAAGTATCGGCCCCGAATCCTTATCCAAACCCATTTCTTCACGAATGGCATCAAAGTCAAAGTAAGGCTGAGTTATTGTGCCATCCAAATCAAATATTACTGCTTTAATCGACATATTTCAGAAATATTGTTAATTCAGGTTGCGAGTTACGTTTTTTTGCGAAGCAACTCAATAAAGTATCGGCTGGCCTGGCTTAAAATTTTATCTTTACGAACGATTATACCGGTAGGCCTGGAAAAATGTTCATTAGAAAAGGTTATAGCTTTTAGTGTTCCACTGCGGATTTCCTGAAGAACCGTAGTTCGCGGTAATATACTTATCCCCGAATTTATCTCAACGGCTCGCTTAATGGTTTCGGTGTTATCAAATTCCATCACCGGCCGGATAACAATATTATAGTGCTGTAAGATATTATCTATATATACCCGTGTAGGCACATCTTCCCCAAAGGCGATAAATCTCTCGAACTGCACTCCGTGAATATCAACTCGTGATTTATCAGCCAATGGATTGTTCGGACTGCATACTAAAACCAGCGGCTCATCCTGAAAGTCATACACATCGAGCCTTTTGTCTCTTTTCGGAATAGCTACAAGACCAATATCAATATCACCGGCCAGCGTCATTTCATAAATCTTCGTCGCTCCGAGATACTCAATGTCAACCTGGACATCCGGATAATTGACCATAAACCTTTTAATGTAGTCCGGCAGCACGTACATACCGATACTGAAAATCGCAGCCACTTTCATCCTGCTGCCGGTTGAGGATTTCAGCGATTTCAATTCACTTTTCAACTGTTCATATCTGTCAAGAATATCTTTGGCTGCCCTGTAGAGTAACTGACCTTCTCTTGTAAGTTCAATCGGTCTTTTCTTGCGGTTGATAAGTTGGCACTTATGGGTAAGTTCAAGTTGTGCAAGCTGCTGAGAAATAGCCGACTGACTAAGGAGATTTTTTTCAGCAGTCTTGGAAAAGCTAAGCAACTCAGCTAAATCGCAGAATATCCTTACTGTTTCAATATGCATTATAAGCCTTCCTGATATACTGTATTATTATTTAATCCTTTCAACTATGCTAATAAAAAGCTATATATTATTGTGTATATTTGATGTTCTTAGGTCAATTATATTATTTTAGTATTAGTCTAACTTATTCTTAGTTGTAGAAAACAAAAAATTTTAACTTTTAAGGGAGATTTTTTAAATGTCATTTAATAATTTGATTCAAGCTGTTTACGAACAGATTTTGAGGCGTAATCCTGGTGAGGTCGAATTCCACCAGGCGGTAAAAGAGGTACTGGATTCTTTGGGGCCGGTACTCGAAAAACACCCCGAGTATGTCGAGGCTAAAATCCTTGACAGAATTGTCGAACCGGAAAGACAGATTATTTTCCGTGTTCCCTGGCAGGATGATAAGGGTAACATTCACATCAACCGGGGATTTCGGTTTGAATTCAACAGTGCGATTGGCCCGTACAAGGGCGGCTTGAGATTCCATCCCACTGTTACTGCCAGTATCCTGAAATTTCTTGCATTCGAGCAAATTTTTAAGAATGCTCTTACCACTCTTCCAATGGGTGGAGGAAAAGGCGGGTCGGACTTTGACCCAAAGGGCAAAAGCGATAACGAAGTTATGCGTTTCTGCCAGAGCTTTATGACTGAGCTATTCAGACATATCGGCCAGGATACCGATATCCCCGCCGGAGACATCGGTGTAGGCGGTCGAGAGATTGGATATCTCTTCGGTCAATACAAGCGTCTCAGTAACGAGTTTACAGGAGTGCTGACCGGTAAAGGGCTGAACTGGGGAGGTTCTTTGATTCGTACGGAAGCCACCGGATACGGCTGTGTCTACTTTGCCGAAGAAATGCTAAAGACGCGGGGAGAAAACTTAGAGGGCAAGGTCTGTACCATCTCCGGTTCAGGAAACGCAGCCCAGTATACGACAGAAAAACTCAATCAGCTTGGAGCAAAGGTAGTCAGCCTCTCCGACTCCAACGGTACAATTTATGACCCTGATGGTATTGATGCCGAGAAATTTGCCTTTGTTCTGGACCTGAAGAACATACGACGCGGACGCATCAGGGAATATGCCGAGAAGTTCGGCGTTGACTATCTCGAAGGCAAACGACCCTGGTCAATTAAGTGCGACTGCGCATTTCCGAGTGCAACGCAAAACGAGATTGATGGCGGAGATGCAAAAACACTGCTCGAAAACGGTTGCTATGTTGTCGCCGAAGCGGCAAATATGCCCAGCACACCCGAAGCTGTCGACCAATTCATTGAAAACAAGATACTTTATGGTCCCGGCAAAGCAGCAAACGCCGGCGGCGTCGCCGTTTCCGGTCTGGAGATGTCACAAAACTCACAGCGGCTTTCCTGGACACGTGAGGAACTTGACGAGCATCTCCACAACATTATGATTGCCATACACAGGCAATGCTATGAGGCTGCTGAAGAATATGGCCAGCCGGGCAATCTCGTCGCAGGAGCAAATATTGCAGGCTTTACCAAGGTCGCAGACGCAATGCTCGACCAGGGGGTTGTATAGAAAAGATACAAAAGCAGCAGAAAGTTCCAGCGAGGACGTTTATTCCTAACCAGCGTTCTTGTTAACTTCGAGAGGAGATAATATGCACGAAGAAAAATGCTCACATTTATGGCAAATGACCAATGTCGCTCCCGGCTTAATTGTAATGAAAAAATGCTTTCATTGCTCCAAGATCTCGACCTGCTTTACTTTTCATAATAAACCACCTTTAGAACCCTCACATGAGGGAAAACATTTCTGGAATTTTATGGAAAGCGACGAATCGTTCCATTTTGACCTCAAGTGTGCCAAATGCGGCACTGTTGTAAAGCTTGATGAATTGGTGGGGCTCACAAAGTGTGTCGGATGTGACGAAACCTGTGAAGTGGGTATCCTAATGCGAAAGCTTGAACCGGAAAACACTCGGGTTTACATAGCTCTGGGACGCCAGCCTATTGAAGAAAAAAAGCAGCTTTCTGAAAAAACATTCGCCGTCCTGCAGGATTATTTCAAACATCAAAGCAAATCCCTGAAATCCAAAATAGAACTTGTCGACCATAAAATGGTGAAAGACCTCGGCAAATGCTATGCAGAAACAATTATTAATACAGATATGCTTTTCACAGATAATTCTTGATAGACAGCAAAAAGCAAAATCAGGGATAAAAAGACAGGCTTTCAGGACAGCTCGGTAACAAATCAAAGACACATTCTCACCCAGTCTCTTGTTAAAAATACAGAGATTCTCCCACAAAGAAAATATCTGATGGTTACAGACGTTCTTTTTTTATTGTCAAATTTCAAAGATGTAATTATAATTTCATCGCAATGGAAAAGTATGCGAACATTAATAAAGTCGTTCGCCAGCATGTTGAGCTGGAGAATTTCTTTACCGGTGGTTTTACAGTTAAGGGAAACAGGGCTGAGCAACAACAAAAAGAGGCGGAGAAAATGACTGAAAATTCAGCAATTGAGCTTGAGAAAATCGCCGCCGAAGTTCACGAGTGTCGCAAGTGCGAACTCGGATCGCTGCGGACCAACACCGTGCCGGGTGAGGGCAATCCAAATGCCCGTATATTTTTCATCGGAGAAGGTCCCGGTGCCGACGAAGATGCCCAAGGGCGACCTTTTGTCGGAAGAGCAGGACAACTGCTGGATAAAGTAATTGCCGCGATGGGCCTAAAACGCGAAGACGTTTTTATAGGTAATATCATCAAGTGCCGCCCGCCCGATAATCGCGACCCCAAACCCGATGAGATAATAAACTGTCTGCCTTATCTTCAAAGACAGATTGAGTTGATAAATCCTGAAATCATTGTCGCTCTCGGCGCCCACGCTGCCAGGACACTGCTAAACACCAACAAGCCGATAGGCCAGTTGCGCGGCCAGTTTCAGGAATACTATGCCGGTCTCGGCAGGCCGCCTATTAAACTTATGCCGACATATCATACTGCCTATCTGCTGCGAAATTACTCGAAGGACAACCGCAAAAGAGTTTGGGAAGATATGAAAAAGGTCCTCAACGAACTCGGATTTCCAATTCCCCAGCGGCAAGTTAAGTGAGCATTTCTTAACAAAAACATACTTTTAGGCAAAAACCGGCTCAAATCAAAATTTATAAGCAATGCTAATTACATTCTTATCAAGGCTAATATAGCCGTTTTTAAAATCACGGCTTTTGTTAAGGCAACCTTCTTCGTCGTTAATACCAGAAAAAAAATTTTACCGACAATGGGGAATGGGATACAGGTGGGAACAACTTCGGCGACCCTGCTTTAGACTTGACCGTCGATGTGTATAATGGCGACGCGACTGTCAGTTTCGAATTCCACAATAACAGTATCTCGCCTTTGGTTGACGTAGCCATCACCGATATTTATTTTGATGACGGCACTCTTTTGGCAATATCAGGAGTGACAAATGGTCCCGGTGTTTCTCTTATTCAGTTAGCCACACCTGAAGAACTGCCGGGAGCTACCATTCTTGTTCCGCCTTTTGAAACCACCGACTATTTCAGCGCCGGCGCCGACCCACCCCCTCCGCATTACGGAGTGGAACCGGGTGAATGGGTTATTATACATTTTAATTTACAGGAAAACGGTACACTTCAGCACGTCCTCAATGAATTGAGTGACGAAACCCTGCGAATCGGAATTCGTATTCAGGCCTTTCCGGGCGGCTCAAGTGAATCGGCTGTAAATGTTCCTGAGCCGGCGACGATTTGTCTGCTTGGTCTCGGCGCTTTAGCCTTGTTAAGAAAACGCCGAGCTTGAATCCAAAATCAATTTTCGTTGTAAATTGAACATCTGTGAATTCAGCACCATCCCGATTTGCTTCTCTTGCGGTTTTAAGCTTGTGGAACCTGTGTGATTCGTTTTGTCAATTCTTCCAGTACCGCGTCCATTTCGGGGTCGCTGTCTTTGGCCTGAGCTATCTTGTTGCAGGCATGCATAACGGTCGTATGGTCGCGTCCACCTAAATGACCGCCTATCTCTTCAAGGCTGTGCTTGGTCAACTTCCTCGCCAGATACATACATATCTGACGTGGCTCGGTAATGCTCTGACTGCGTTTTTTGCTCTGCAAATCGGCAAGGCGAACATCGAAATAGTCTGTCACTACTTCGGTAATATCCGTAATGCTTATATGTCTGGCCGACGATTCAATCTGGCCCTGTAAAGCTGTCTGAGCCAGCTCAAGCGTAATCTCCTTTCCGGTAGTGGTAGCCACGGCATAAATGGTTGTCAAGGCGCCTTCCAGCTCCCTGATATTTGCATGTACTTTGCGGGCAATATATTCGGCTATCTCCTCGGAAATACTCAGTCCGCGAAGGTGTGCTTTTTTTTGCACGATGGCGACCCGCGTATCATGGCTTGGTGGGTCGATTTTGGCAACGAGCCCCCAGCTAAATCTGCTGATAAGGCGCTCTTCGAGAGAAGGTATCTCTGCAGGCGAACTGTCGGAACTGAGAATAATTTGTTTGCCGTTGTTATAAAGGGCGTTAAAGGTATGAAAAAATTCCTCCTGACTTTGCTCGCGCTCATGCAGGAACTGAACGTCGTCAATTACCAGCATATCGACAGTGCGAAACTGGCTTTGAAAGCCTGCCGAATTCCCTTCCTCGATAGCTCTGATAAATCTGTTAACGAATTCTTCGCAACTCAAAAACGCAATTATCGCCCCATTGGTTCTCTGCCTTGATTCGCTGCAGACTGCGTGCAAAAGGTGTGTTTTGCCCAGCCCTGAATTGCCGTAAAGAAAAAGCGGATTATAAGTGTCGCCCGGAGACTGGCTCACAGCTACACAACTCGCGTGGGCAAGCCGGTTGCTCGGGCCTACAACAAAATTATCAAAGGTATAATCAGGGTGTAGTTTAAGCCTGGTTTCTTGGCGCTGCTGTTTAATAGAAAGCTTCTTCTCGTGGTCGACATTGAAATCGATGCTGACAAGATGGCCTGTTATCTGCTGGGCGGCCCGAGTGAAACTGCTTTTGCAATTATCTGTTAAAAACTGGACCGTCGCTTCGTCGGGGCAACCTATCTTAAGCGAACCGCCGTTCAGGTGAACTAAAGTCAGCTTATCGAACCAGTTACGGGTGTTTACCGGGTCAAGCGCCTTTGCACGTTCGAGTATGTCGGCAAAAATATTCTCAACTTCCTGGATTGCCAAAGTGCCCTCCTTTGATAAATATTAACTCACGTGCAAAGAACTCTTGTCAGACTAAAACATCCCTGTTAAAATTTTCATAATCTCAAATCAAACCGCTCATTCGCATTGAACAAATAGTCTCCTCGATAAAAGCGGTAGTGGGAATTTAACTGTATATGTCTGGTTTGTCAAAGAAAAAACTCGAAGTTGAGAAAAAAAATAAAATTTAATCAGATCCTGATTTACCGACAGGTTTTCTCACTTGAAATTCTCATAAACATCTGCGAAACTTAAGCCTAAAATAATCAATAGTAATCATGCTCTGTTGAAAAGGTTTTAGTTTCGGATGGGAGTTAGCCGATTTATGAT
>CAZIKS010000080.1:0-15823 GCA_964539795.1 uncultured Pirellulales bacterium | reverse complement strand
CCGTGGATGCGAAAGCACGGTGTCTCACACAAGGTTGAGGATGAAGACGAGCGCGTAAGGCTTCGACGAATCTTTAATGAAAGCAATCCACCAAAAGACATAGGGTTTATTATCAGGACAGCAGGACAGGGATGCTCAAAAAGAGATATTCAAAATGATTTGAGATATCTCGGTAGATTGTGGCGAGCTATCGAAAAACGAATAGAAAAAGGAAAAGCACCGACGGAGCTTTATCGGGAATCGGATTTGGTTATTCGAACGCTTAGAGATGTTTTTAACGGCGGGATAAGTAAGATAATATGTGATTCGGAGAGTGTTGTTCGGAGAATCAAGGATTTTCTTTCGCAGGCATACCCGCGTTTCAGGCGAAGAGCGGTATATTATGACGGCAAAATTCCACTTTTTCATAAATACAAAATTGAAGATGAGATAGCCAAGGTTCAATCACGGACGGTGGAGCTTAAGGGCGGGGGTTCAATTGTGATAGAGCAAACGGAGGCCCTGGTTTCAATAGATGTCAACAGCGGGCGTTATCGTAAACATCAAAGCGCCGAGCAGACGGCTTATAAAATCAATATGGGGGCGACGACGGAAATTGCAAGACAGCTTAGACTGCGTGACCTTGGCGGATTGATAGTTTGTGATTTTATTGATATGCGCAATGAGAAACACCGTCGAGAAGTAGAAAAAGCATTTCGCGATGCGACCAAAGCCGACCGTGCCCGTTCAAAAATATTGAGGATAAGCAGATTCGGTGTGGTTGAAATGACGCGTCAGCGAATACGTCCTTCGCTGCAATCAACGACATATCTGGCTTGTCCTCATTGCGGAGGCAGGGGATTTGTTAAAAGCCATGAGTCATTGGCTATTGAGATTATTCGTTTGTTGAATCTTTCAGCGTCAAATAAGCAAATCAGACGTATCGAATTGTTTGTGTCTCTCGAGGTTGCCGACTATCTTCAAAATGTAAAGCGAGGTGTAATTGCGCATATAGAGCAGATTAGCGACAAACGTGTGGTTATTCATTCGACGCCTAATTACACCGGCGAAAAGCATGAAATAGTTTGTTACAACGAACGTGGCAGCGAGGTAAAGTTGTGAGTTTTTTGTCCTTCGACGGCGTTTTTCCTGGTTCATGACAAGACCGGCGGCACGTTAAGCTGGATTTGGAGCTTGACGAGGTGTGCTGGTTTATAATACTGTTGGCGGTTGTTGGAAGGGGTTTGCATTTTGTGACAAGTGCCAGAATGGAGCCCTTGTTTTGCTATATAAATTAAGAGATTGATAATAAGTGAATTTCGACCTTGACTATGCGCGAAAAGTAATCGAAGCCGAAGCTGAAGGAATAAGCTCGATTCGACCGATGGTCAACGCCAGTTTTGGCAAAGCAGCGGAGATGATTTATAGCTGCAGCGGCTCAGTGATAGTGAGCGGTATCGGCAAAGCCGGCATTGTCGGACGAAAGATAAGCGCTACGCTTGCTTCCACGGGGACGCCGAGCCATTTTCTTCATCCGGTGGAGGCGGTTCATGGTGATTTAGGTCGTTTACGCAAAAGCGATATTGTACTTGTCTTAAGTTATGGCGGCGAAACAGATGAAATTATTCGGCTGATAAGTTTAGTCAAGCAGTTGGAGGTAAAGCTGATAGCAATCACAGGCGACAGCGATTCAACTTTGAGCAAGCACAGTGATGTGGTGCTGTGTATCGGGCAGAGACCAGAGGCCTGTCCGTTGGGTTTTGCACCGAGTGTCTCGACGAGTTGTATGCTGGCGTTGGGTGACGCTCTTTCATTTTGTGTTATGAAGGCGCGAAATTTTGGAGTTGAGGATTATGTTCGTTTTCATCCGGGCGGTTCTCTTGGTGCAAAGCTGCTGACAGTTGAGCAATCGATGATGTTCAGGCCGGGTGAGAAATTGCCTATCGCACAGGCTACCGATACCATAGGAGAATTGCTCGAAAAGACCAGTGATGTAAAACGTCATGGAGCTGTGATGGTTGTGGACAAGGTGGGCGGATTGGCGGGGATAATCACCGATGCTGACCTGCGGCGGCTGATGACGAAAAAAGGTGAGTCTGTTTTTGGTTTGAAAGTCGGCGATATTATGACTGCCGGCTGCAAAAAGATAAGGGTGGATGCACTTGCTGCAGAGGCAACGGCCATCTTCCATAAATACAGGATAGACGAACTTCCGGTTGTTGACGGTGACAATAAACCTGTAGGCTTAATCGATGTACAGGATATATTGACCATTAAAGTTGTTGGATAAACGGATGACAAACGGAGCAAAAGCAAATTCCGCCGAGAAGTCCACAAATATCAAGAACCACAGAGAGGAAGAGATTTCTAACAGAACAGTCCTTGAGAATATAGAGCTTCTGGTGCTGGATGTCGATGGTGTTTTAACGGATGGGAGCATATTAATTAATGCCGACGGCAGTGAAAGTAAATCTTTCAATCTGCTCGATGGTCACGGCATTCGGATGTGGCGAAGGGCAGGTCTGAAAGTTGCCTTTTTGAGCGGCAGAGAAACCGAAGCTACGAAATACCGGGCCGAGCAGCTTAAAGTGGATTATTGTGTGCAGGGGTGTCATTTTAAATTACCAGCACTTAAAAAGCTGCTCGAAGAAGTTGGACTTTCTCCGGAGAAGGTTGCCTGTGTCGGTGATGATTTACTTGATTTGCCTGTCATAAAATATGTGGGTTTTGGTGCAGCGGTTGCCAATGCGGTTGATGAAGTCAAAAATATTGCAGATTTTGTAACCGAACGCACGGGGGGCTGTGGTGCAGTGAGGGAAGTAGTAGAATACATTCTGAAAAATACCGGTAAATGGCAAAAGCTTATGGAAAGGTATTCTTAGTTTTGAGTTTAACATTAACTTTTCAGTTATCCTGAAACTGAAAATCCAAAGCTCAGAGTTAATTATGTTTTTTAAGTCACGTAAATTTCTTTTATGGTTTGTTTCGGTGATGTCTGTGCTCGGGGTGTATCTGGTTGTAACCAGTCTGAGTGAGAGGCCGGAAATTGAGATCGACAACGTAGAAGAGTTTAGTGACGACGAAGACAAATTTGATGACAAAATTGGGAGGATAGGTGACGTTGGGGTTGTGGGTATGCAAAACCCCAAATTCGAACACCGCAATAAAGACGGGGAAGTTGACAGGGTATTAGGATTCGAGGAGCTTTTGCACGAAGAAGGAGATTTGTGGGATATAAAGAAGCCTTATATGAATCTTTTTCGGCGTAGTTTTAAGTGCTATCTGACAGCCGATATGGGGAATGTTTTGTTGGAACCTGACACCAGGCAGCCCAGTCCTAAGGAAGCCACACTTATGGGGAACGTGGTTGTTCATATTCTGCCTGAGCCGGGCAGCGATATGAAGGAAAGCAGAATTTATCTCGATGACATTTTTTTTGCCGGTGAGAGGTCACTGTTTTCTACGGCAGGGCCGGTTAGATTTGTCACAGAAAGAGTTGAATTGCTCGGCAGAGGTATGGAACTTATATATAATCCTGATGCCGACCAGATTGAATTTCTTAGAATAATTCATTTAGAACGTTTAAACCTCAAGCAATCATCCCAAACGAGTTTGTTTGGGACAACAACATCAGAACAAAAGGAGGTGTCATCGGATAAAAAGAGCCAGCCAACTGAAGCAGCAGTAAGTCAGCAGGCCGAAAATTACAGGTGCATATTTCGTAAGAATGTTGTTATTGATACTGCCGAGCAAATAATTTTTGCAGATGAAATTATCATTAATGATATTCTTTTTCCAAAAGCTACCGATGACGGGTCAACCAAAGCCGACGATGGCGATGCGAATGGTGTTGAGATGGTAAATGCGGCTGTGCCAACGTCGGGTGAGCCGAAAGAATCATCTGAAGATTATAAAGATATCATTGTGATCTGTGACGGGGGCATTATTGTTTTCGGAATGGATTATTTTGAGCGATATGGAAATTTGACCGAACTCGCATCGGCAATAGCTGCGAATGATAGACGGGGCACAAAAAAATTATATGATGCGACGAAGCGCCCCAGCCTGGTTGCTCAAAAGATTACTTATAGTTCATTGTCCGGTAATACGGTTGCAAGTGGTGCTTCGGAAATTTCGTTTTATACAAATGATATGGTGGACGGTGAAGCCAAAGGCGCAGCGGTTCCAGTGAAAATAACGGCTGATAAAAAAGTGGAGTTTTTGCCCGCGTCAAATCAGGTTGTTTTTGAAGGTAACTGTTTGTGCGTGATGGACAGAGAGGATGCAAACAGTCAACAGCGATATACACTTTCAGCGCCAAAGCTGACGGTGGATTTATCGAAAGCTAATACTGAAAAAACGGACATTGAGCACCTCACCGCCGACGGTGGGACTGTCAGGCTTGCGAGCGTCAAGAAAGCAGGAGAAAAACTCCTTGGTGGTGTCGAGTTGAAATGCAACAGATTCGAATATGAGGCCGATGAGCAGGTGTTTTCGGCTTTTGGGCCCGGTGTAGTAAAAATTGATAATTCCAATATATCAGATATTAATTCGGAGGCAGGCAGATTCAGTTTGAAAAAGCCATGTTGGGCAATGATTGAGGAATTCGATACTTTGAAGTATTATTCGAGGTCGAATCGAATTGTAGCGGACGCCGAGAAGCAGAAAATATCTGTAGGTTATGTGCCTGTTGTTAGCGGTCAGTTAGGTCAGGCGGTTAAAGTTACCGCCAGCAGCATAGAAGTTGTACTTTATGAAAGTGCCGACGGTAAAACCGAACTTTCGACACTCAGGGCGACGGGGGGGGTTGTTTATGTGGATGAAGATAAAGAATTCACAGGCAGTGAATTCTTCTTTGATGCTGAAAAAATGATGATTATAGTTGTAGGCAGTGAGAGTGAAGCCTGCTATTTCAATGGTAACGCTGTTAAAAGGATTGATTACGACTTGAAAAATGATAAAGTTAACGCCGAAAGCATTGGGCCGGGAGTGTTGCAGATTAAGCGATGAATACAGCAGAGAAAGGACAGTGGGATGAGTCAGTGGAGGTTTAGTTTTTGCAGATACAGATGTTTTGTTTGGAGACGAGTGTTTTTTTGTATTTTATCGGCGAGTTTTTGCATCATATTTTCGGGAGGGTGTGCGGGTTTTCCGAAGTTTGCGATCCACGAGATAGATAAATGGGGCAACAAGTTAGGACAAACATCTCTGGCAGATATGGATAATGACGGTGACCTTGACTGGGTAGTTGGTGCACGTGACGGTGATATTATGTGGTATGAGTATAAAGCGTCGAACAATTGGGTTCGGCATAAGTTAGGCGGTGAGTCTCCAACGGATGTTGGTGGTACAGCTTTTGATGTGGACGGAGATGGGTGGGTGGACCAGGTCAGCGGGGAGGCCTGGTACCGCAATCCCGGCAATCCTCGCGCTCAAGAGTTTATCAAAATAGCAAATGGGGCCGTCAGGACACACGATAACATCGCAGCCGATATCGATGGCGATGGTAAGGTTGACCTTGTGGCGATGGCGGATACATCCGCTATATATTGGTATGAAATTCCCACCAACGCAGCTAATAAGTGGCGGGAGTATTATATCGGTAAAAGTGTGCATGGAGGGATCGACCCTCGCGGAGTGGGTGATATCGACGGTGATGGAGATAATGATATTGTGCGTTCTACCGGGTGGTTCGAGAACAAAAACAAGGGACTTTCATGGTCCTGGCACAGCAATATTGCCGGAAATAGAAAAGGTCAATATCCTGATACGACAAAGTCGTGGATTATAGATATTGATGATGATGGTGACAATGATGTTGTCTTATCCAGCGCAGATTCGGAAGGCGGTACGGGCTGGGTAAAATGGTTTGAAAATACCGACGGCAGAGGTGGTAATTGGATTGTTCATACGATAACTTCAGAAAAAGGCGATTTTCATTCGCTTGCTGTTTTTGATTTTGATAACGATGGTGATGCCGATATCTTTTCCGGTGAAGGACCTTTAGGCGGTACAGGAACCGACGAAGCGAGGCTGACTTTCATCTGGGAGAATGCAGACAGTAAAGGGGGCAAGTGGGTTGAACACATTCTGACGGAAGGTTACAGGTGTCACGAGGCTGTGGCCGGCGATGTGGATGAAGACGGCGATATAGATATATGCTTTAAGCCCTGGAACGGTGATTTGCACATTTATTTAGAGAATAAGCTGATTTCCAAATCAGGCAAAAATGGCTCAAAGGAGTAGTCGAGTTCTTAACTGCAAAGTTGCTGCAAGTCCGTTATGGTCAATTGGTCTAATTGTGGTACGATTTTTTCAGCCTGTGTTAACTGGTCGGCATCATAAGAATTTGTTACAGCGATGGTGTGCATTTTTGCCGCGATTGCAGCTTCAAGCCCCCAGTGAGAATCTTCTACTACAACGCAGTGGCCGGCAGATATTTGAGTTTGGCTTTTTTCATTGAGTTTTCGCAAAGTAAGTAAGAAACCTTCGGGGTTTGGCTTGCCTTTTCTAACATGGTCTGCGGCAACTATCACTTCAAAGAAAGAACGCAGGTTGGCTTCCTGTAATATCAGTTCTATTTCCACAAGCAGTGCCCCGGAACAAATGGCTGTTTTAATGCTATTCTGTGAAAGCATCTGGAGGAAATCACGGACGCCTTCGATTATTCTGCCTTCAGTTTTGGCGAGTTTTTCGAAGGCCTGTTTTTTTTGCTTTAGCAGGATTTCGATTTTTGTGCTGTCAACTTTTAACAATCCCTTTTCGATCATCACTCTAAACAGGTCGACATCGGTAAGGCCAAGATAATCTCGGTAATAAACCTTTGTCTCTATCCGAATACCATATTGTGACAAGACCTGATTAAAAGAACGAAGGTGCAGGACTTCGGAGTCGGTTATTACACCGTCAAAATCAAATATTACCGCTTGAAGCATGTGTTTCTGTCTTGTAATTGTGTGTTTATATTTCAGATATAACAGGTCCAATCAAAGCTGGGTAATCGGTAAAGGTGGATTTGTCCCCGCTGCAGATTATTTCTGTAAGAGACCGGATTTTTAGTGCGTTTTTTGTAATGTACCTGCGGGCAATCATAGCCTTTCTTTCTTTCATAGAAATAGTCTCATTATTCATCCGGTCGTTACTGAGGGCCTGGACCTGCATATCAACCTGAGTGCCGGCCTGACTGCAAAAAAGGTAGCCATTAATCAAGTCTATGGCGATATCAACCAGAGCCCTTCCGTAAAGGTCCATATATTCGTTGCTCTGAGCTTTTACAAAGTCAACGGCTTTTTTCAAAAGTTCGGTACCTTCAGCCATTTTTTCGAGCAGGTCTTTCAGGCCGGGTTCGTAGTTTTGCTGAGTTAGTTCTGTGATGAATTTTTCGGCGGTGCCGCTACAGACACCGCGAACGGCAGCGACAATCTGCAATTGGCTTGTTCCTTCGTAAATAGTTGTGATTCTGGCATCACGGGCATGCCTCTCACAGGCGTAGTCGCGCATAAAACCACTGCCGCCAAGTACCTGAATTGAGTCGTAAGCGACGGTATTGCACATCTCGGAACAATAATATTTACTCATCGGTGTCAGCATTGCCGCATATCTTTTATATTTTCGTGACAGGTTTTTGAGTTCTTTGGCCTGGACTTTATCTTCAGGCGGATTGGTTTCAAGGCGTTTGGAGTATCCGATTTCCAAATCCACAATGCGAGATGTTTCATATAGAAGCGCCCGGCCTGCTTCAATGGCAATTTTCATATCTATAAGCATATCTCTGACGGCGGGGAGTTTTTCAATGGCTACGCCAAACTGCTTTCTACTGGCGGCGTAGTCACGGGCGACTCGGAAGGTAGCTTCGGCTATACCAACCGATTGGGCAGCGATACCGATACGGGCGCCGTTCATTAGGCTCATGACATAAGTAACGAGACCACGCTGTCGGTCACCAATTAGCTGGCATGGAGTATTGTCAAAAAATATTTCACAGGTAGGTGAGCCGTGGATTCCGAGTTTATCCTCCAGGCGACGAATATGCACTGTCGGTCCTCTGTCACAGACGAACAAACTCAAACCAAGGCCTCCTGTTCTATCCAGCTCACTTCGAGCTAAAACCAGCAGTATCTCACCACAGCCGTTTGTTATGAATCGCTTTACTCCGTGCAGGAACCAGTTGCCGTTGTCGTCATGAAATGCTCGTAAATTGACGGCCTGCAAATCCGAGCCGGCGTCAGGTTCGGTCAGTACCATAGCTCCGGTAACTCTACCTTCAGCAAAATCGTGTAAGTATTGTTGTTTTATTTCTTCAGAGGCAAAGGCATTGATTGTTTCTGCAATCCCCTGCAGACCGAAAATATTCATAAGCGAAGCGTCGGCGCGTGATATAATTTCAATAGCTATCGAATAAACCAGATTCGGGAAGTTCAGACCGCCAAATCTGTGTGGCAAAGTAAAACCCATTACATCAGCCCTGGCAAGTTGTTTGAGAGATTCACTGATGCCTTTTGCATAGGTTACCGAACCATCTTCATTAAGTGTATTGCCCTGACGGTCAACGTCTTCAGCTCGCGGGGCGATGAAATCTGCGCTTAACTGTCCGAGCGAGTCAAGAACCATGGCATAATTCTGTACAGCCTCATCGGCGTTGGCAGGGGCAGAATCGAATTCGGCCGAAAATTTAAAATTCTCCTCGCAAATCGTCGCCGATTCGCTCAGGTTTATATGCCTGAACAAAAACTGCATGTCATCGTTATCGGTGTAGAAATTTGCCATAACCTGTTCCGTTTTCAAAATATTTTGTTGCGTTTTATTCCTTTATTCCCTTTTCTTTTATTGCCTTTATCATTTTCGGCACCACATCATTGAGGTCGCCGAGTATCTTGTAGTGCGCAATCTGGAAGATGGGAGCATCAGGGTCATTGTTGATTGCGACGATTTTCTGGCTTTGGGACATACCAGCCTGGTGTTGAATTGCACCGCTGATTCCGACGGCGACGTATAAGCTCGGTCGGACGGTTGTGCCGGTCTGGCCGACCTGATGGTCGTGGTCAATGAAACCGAGGTCAACGGCAGCCCTGGTGGCGGCTGGTGCGGCGCCGAGGCAGTTCGCCAGATTCCATATAAGCGAAAAATTTTCCTTGCTGCCGACGCCTGCGCCTCCGGCAACGATTACCCTGGCGGCCTTCAAGTCGATTTTCTTCTGGCGCTTATGCTCTTCGAGAATTTCCAGGGGCAAATCCTGCCGGGAAATTTCGGTTTTTTCCATAATAATCTCGCCTTTACGAGTAACATCCGGTGTCGGCATCGGCATTACGCCTTCGCGGACGGTTGCCATTTGCGGCCAACGGTCGTAGTTTATAATTGTAGCGATTATATTTCCGCCGAAAGCGGGTCTTATCTGAAAGAGCAGGTTTTTGTAGGTATTTGAATTGTTGGCGTGTGTGTGGTCACCGATTTGCAGGTCGGTGCAGTCGGCTGTAAGGCCCGCCTTTGTTGCACTTGCAACGCGCGGCGCCAGGTCTCGACCGGTAATAGTAGCTCCGTAGAGAACAATCTGGGGCTTATGCTTATGGATTAAGTCGGAAATTACCTTTGCATAGCTGTTTGTCTGGTAATGCTCAAGCAGTGGATGCTCAACCAGATATATTTTATCAGCCCCGTAATGAATTAACTTTGCAGACAGGTCTTTGACATTATTACCCAGGACAGCGGCTGCCAGTTTTACATCGAGAATGTCGGCCAGGTGGCGGGCTTTGCTCATCAATTCAATCGGCGTATCTTCTAATTGGCCGTTATGCTGCTCAGCAAAAACCCAGACTTCACCTTTTTTATTCACTTCTATCATATAGATTGTTCTACTTGTTTATGAGATGGTCTTATCTTCAATCAATTCGTGTATCATATCTGAAATTCCCTGGTCATTTGACTCAATGTCTTTACTTTCTTTGGCGGTGAGAACGACACTTTGGATTCGATGGACTTTTGTGGGTGAGCCGCTTCGGCCGCACCAGTTCAAGTCGGCATTGAGAAAGTCTAAATCCCATTGCTTAATCAGTAAACTTTTCTGTTCCAATGTGCTGCATTTGTGGTCAATGAGGTCTTTGGTGGTCGGCTTGTCGGCATCAGGGTTCTGAGCTTTTATCCTTTGTCCAACTTCAATTGGGGCAAGAGCATTTTTGTATTTCATCATTTTTTTTGCGGCGGCTACTCTGGGGTCATTAGCCTCGGATGTAACAGTCAAAAGGACCGGCAGTTCTGTTCTGACCTTCTGGAAGCCGTTTCCGATATTTCGGCGAATGGTTATAGTTTTGCCGTTTAGCTCAACAAGCTCTTCAACGTATGTAATTTGTGTGATACCCAGTTTCTCAGCTAACTGAGGTCCGACCTGTGCGGTATCCCCGTCGATGGCCTGCCTGCCACAAAGAACAATGTCAGAATCTAATTTTTTAACGGCACAACTTATGATGTAACTAGTGGCCAGTGTGTCACTTGCAGCACATTTCTGGTCGGTCAGCAGGATTGTCTCGTCGGCGCCTCGGAAAAGAGAATCACGGAGGATCGAAGCTGCGGCGGGCAACCCCATAGTGATGACGGTTACTTTACCACCGAAATCTTCCTTGATTTGCAAGGCCAGTTCGAGGGCGTTGAGGTCTTCCGGATTGAAAATGGCTGGCAGGGCGGAGCGATTTACTGTGCCGTCATCGTTCATTGCCTGGCCTGTAATCCTTTTGGTATCAGGGACTTGCTTGATTAGAACGACACAGTTATAGGCCACTTTGCGACTCCTTGAGAGTTACCGGCTTTGTTTATATCAGTTTTGAAAAAGCGTTAGTTTAGCAAGATTCGACGTCAAGTCAACGCTAAAGTGCTCAAACTTAGTGGTTTTACCATAAGCCTTTCCTTAGTAAATACTTGTGAAGTTAGAAACAGGTATTTATTGCTTCGGTCAGTGCCCTGTCCCCCGACTAAGACATACGAGGGCAGGCTAAAGGGTACTGGAGCAGGCTTGTATTTGGGTTCCGGGTTCCGGGCTTTTAGTCCGTGTGAACAAAATTCCGCGCTCAAAATAGTTAGTGAAATTGGGTTTGATTGGGTTTGATTTTCATAAAAAGGGCGGATTTGGAGTGGGGATTTTTGAGCTGAAAATGGGGGTGGGGGTTTAAAAAACGTCAAAAAATTGAAAAAAAAACGACAAAAAGTTCAAAAAAGTTAAAAAAAAGGGGGGAAAGAGAGAAAAATTGAAAAAAAAGTGACAAAAAGACGCAAAAAAACATACAAAATTGCACACCCGATACAAATGCCTCGTTCAATGTTAAAATGGGTAAGATTTTGCGGAGGAAAATTCCCTTCTCAAAATGAGTCTTTATAAAATGTTAAAATGGGTAGTTTGGGTAAGCTTGGGAAAGAAGGCTTTGCAGTTTTGAATTTTGAGTTTTAAGTTTTTAGTTGTGGAGCCGCTTCGCGGGCCTTTTTTAAAATGGGGCTGTTAATTGAATGGTCCCCTGTTCTGTGCCAATGAAGAAACTTCTCGGGGATGACATTATATATTGGATAGATTTGGTTTGACAAGGTTTTGTTTTTGTGTATAATGGGTCGAGCAACTTTGAGCGACTGCGAAGGGAAAATTTCAAATAATGGAATGGTTGTGCTGTCAACAAGAGGGAATGTGTGTTATGCGGAAACCATATAAATCGAAGTTCGAGTTGAAGATCATGAGACACAAACCATATCTGCGCGTGTTGGACGTTGCCATATGTATCTGTCTGTTACTGCTTTGCAATGGGTGTGTGACAATTCCTCAGTCCTTTTTTGTCAGCTTGGGATCTTCCGCCATAGTTCTGATGCTTCTGTTGGTTTTAATTATCCTAAGGTTTTTCGGTTTAGCGTCTTCTTTGGCAGGACAAACCATCGCGTACTTCATGGCCCTTCTATCCGGCATCATCGGATTGACCTATGTTGAGGTCGACTCGTTTTCCGACAATATATTCCGGGCGGCACTCTATCGTTCTGCCATAGCAACTGGTCTCTTTACGGCAAGCCTGCTCCTTGGATCCGTGATATCAGGGGTCAGTGTGCCTTTCGGTTACTGGGGTGCGTTCGTTTTGGCATTCCTATTTTTGTTACTACTGGGAGACCTATACATAAGGGCAACCACCGAAGACTTGCGGTACCGTCTGTTAAGATGGGATCGCTGCGAAGAAGTAAAGGTACAGATCGAGACAGCACTGCGGTCGTTCAGGACTTACCAAGAGTATCAGTACGTCTCGTTCTTCCTCGCACCAATCATTGCCATTCCTCTGTACTGCCGGGGAGTTCTATCGGGACACTCACTCCTCCAAGTGCATTTCATCTTTGCAGTCTCGCTAATAGTGATCTGCATCTTGGTGAGTCTCGTAGTTTCGGCTACACGATTGGCCAGACCACTTCGCGTTCCTCAGAACACTACTTTAGGGCAAGAGGATGCAGAGGAACTTCACAAGCTTAGTTCTGAGGCTCGGACTCTGTATTTCTCCGACATGTTTCACAGTCTCATAGTTATAGCCATCTACCTGACTGGCTTCTATCTGATTACCACCCAAGACAGCACACCGCCGACAACCCGGTCTATCTTGATGGTAAGTGCCATCGCTTTTGCTGGGTTTGCTGCAATTTTTCTGTTTCTCCCGTATTCCATTGGGCAGATCCTGTCAGTCCGTGCGATCCGTCGGCAGTTTGATCACAAACATTCTAAAATTCCTCCTCACGAGATTGAGAGACACCTCTGTAGGATTGCCCCTCCTTTCCCATCTGACGTGAATACTAAGTTCCTCGTGGTCAGTCTGACTGCCGGAGGTGCGCTGACCGCATTGATCTGGAGAGCCGTGCAGGCATTATGAAGTGACAACCTCAACAGGCTTTGGCTCGTTGAATATCGAATTGAGAATGCGCCTGGGGGCCTGGGGGGTTTTAGAGCACTTGGCTTGAGCGCGGCGGCGGAAGACAGAATTTGTTTTTGACGGCAAGTGCGGGGGTGGGTTCAATCCATCACTATTGCGCGTGTAAGTTTTGACTGTTTGTTTCTATACTCATCAATACGCTCTCTATGTGGACAGGAAGCTTCGAGAAAATCAAAGGCAAAACCCTTTAGGCGACTACCTGTCGGGGTGAAAAAACCGAGTCTATCGAGGTTGTGGAAGCTTATGCAGGATTGCTCAAACGACAATCCAGACGCGACTGCAACAGCCTTTATACGCCCATCTTTCTCGACGTGGCTTATATCCAGTAATGTATCAAGAAAGCGGATGTCAGCCCCAGATAGTGACTTGAGGATGCCCACAAAGGCTACATGGCGGAACTGCTCATCCACGATTGCACTGATAAGCATCTCCGCCCACCATTCTTGGAGGTTGATATCTTCTGTATCACCGCAATCCCTCAAGAACGGTACAGCAAAATTCAAGGGAAGCTTGCATGGAGGAACTCCTTTTTTCTTGAGCTTCTCGTTGGCCTTTTCGAGGATATTCAATCGATTGCACCATTGCCAGTAGGAGACACAATCCCCCAGCAGATCACCAAGTTTACTTGTGGGGACGGAGAGGATATTCTCAATTAGATTACATGCAGTATCTATAGGCCGTCCGGCATGTTTGGCAATATCTTGCAACGTTAAACCCATAAATAACTCCTATCCAACAATCATTATACTGTCTGTATAAAACGGGAAAGACAGACTGTTTCTTCTGTATAACAAATTTCCGTTGGTTCTTCAATATTTATCCGCCCCCATAAGGGATAAACTATGGCGGACTCGTCCAATCTCTTTTATTAAATGATTCCGCGTGTGCAAACAAGTTGCACACCTTAACCCAGCTATTCTTTTTTAGCAATCTTCATAAAAGTATGGATAACCAAATTCGCTTTTAATCTCTCTCAAACATTCTCGATATAATAAAACTCGTTGGTTCTTTTGATTACCACTATTGATCCATTCTTTTAAAGCTATTTTCTTTGTTATTTCTAAAATATCCTCAATGTAACGACTTCCTTTATATCGCGTTTGCATTAATTTCACAATAGCATCTATTGATGGATTGATTTCGCTATGACAATTATTAGTATAATATGTAAGTCTTTGACTGATAAAGCTATCATTTCGTAAATCAAATTCATAATGTGCCCTTGCATTCTGGGTTTCAAATTCTTGTTTCCATTTGGTTTTTGCAAATTCAATAGCATCCCGTGTAGCTACAGAGAACTTACGCCACCGAATATTGTGAATATCAAGAACAGCGCAGTTACTGTTCAACAAGAGTTGGTCTTCTCCATCTACCAAAGCCTTCTTGTATAAAACTGAAACAGAGCAGGAATGTATAGCAATATTTTCAAGAATAAATACCCACGGCATTGTGTTTACAAATTGCGCAATAAGAATAAGTACTTTTGATTTGTGATCGAAGCATATAGCCAACCTGTGTGAAAATGTGCTTGGTTCAAACAGAGATTCAAGAAGATCAGAAACTGGAGCACACCAAGGAAATGTATTCTTCAAAAAAGATGGTTTGGTTGGGCTGCCTGTTCTTATCCAAAGGCGCAGTTCATTCAGGCAACGATGTTTGGCTATATTTGGGAAATCGTTGATAACCGATACATAACACGCGAGTTCGAAAATATCAAGCAGTATTGCTCGTATTAAAACAGGACTAACGTTCAAACATATCTTTTCTCTTCCATTAGGAAAGAGTTCTGTAAAAGGCACTTTTTTAAATATTTTATTTCTTCCAAATCCTTCACTTTTAGCGATTTCTTCAAGTTTTTTTCTGGAGTAGGAACAGGGAGCAATAATCTCACGTTGTCCATTAGAGGAGTACCTTTTGTTAATTCCCATCAGATTGGCACTGCCTCCAACGTATTCTATATTGTGTTGCTCTGACTCTCCTGAAGTTAATTTTGCTCTCTTTTTTTTATGTTTGAATCTTCCAGAAAGGAGGGGAGATAAAATCTTAATAATAGGCTCATAGAGTTCTGTTAGATGAATATCAAGGTTTTGAGAGAAGAAATTATTACAATTAGCGCATATGATATTTGAAGGTGAAAGAGTGCCTGCTAAACCTTCCTGGATAATGTGTTCCTTTGTAATAATATCGCTACAACTATTATTACTTTCTTTAAAAAAAAGACATTGATGATGTTGCATAGGGCTCCTAAATAACGCATTTTTTATAATAATAGGCTAAACAGACGATTCTATTTTCTCGAAACAAATCTTTTTTGGCATCAATTTAGTTTAGTGGAGATAAAATGTCAATGATTTTGCGCCGTTCGAGCCCTGCGGAGAGCTAATCAATAGAAGCTTCCCTCGCAGGGTTCACTTCGACTTCGCTCAGTGTAAACTCACTTAAGATGACCTGCGATTAACTCTTGTTTCTTTACGTTTGACCAGTTCTTAATTTGCCTTTCTCTTATCGCGGCTTGATGTTTATTTTGAAAAGCCTCTTTATAAAGCAACGGAGGGTTACCATGCTGGTGTAAGCGATTTTCGAGAGCGGTGGTTATTCCCGTATAAAACTTTTGCCTCTCTTTAATAATGTAAAGATGCCACATCAAGCGAAGCTTTCGATTTTTTCCTTACAGATTTTTTTCGTTAATCGCTGTAATAGCTTCACACGCTTTGCCAAGTATTCGAGTTGTTTTTTTGTGATTTTGTATTCCTTTTTATAGCGGGCGTCGATGTAGGCTTTTTTCAGCAGTTTAAATCTTTCGTCCTGCTCTTTTGTCGCGCGAGGAAAGACCTTTAAAAAGGCTGCATCACAACCTGAGACCCTTCGGCCTAACGTTTCAATATTATGTCTTTTGGGCTTATAGCCGGTAAAGA
>CAZIKS010000079.1:0-15826 GCA_964539795.1 uncultured Pirellulales bacterium | reverse complement strand
TTATTCTGTCGGGAGCGATTTGTGCTTTGGCGGAGGAGGGGGTAACGCTTAAGTACAAAGAGCTTAAGGCGAAGCTGGACGTGGCGACGATGTCCGTTGATGTTGAGCACAGGGGGGTAAAGTGGCGGATGAGCAGGGAGGGAGGGCGCGAGTTTGTCTATGAGAAAGATGGAGAGATACACGAGGTCAGCTTAGCTGATTCACAAGACAAGCAGGTCAGCCGATTCGGCGATAGTGCGGCGCTGGTGAGGCTTGAGGATTTCCGGCTGGAGATATTCATCTGCATTGACGAAGAAACGGGGGAACTTGTTTTCAAATTTACCCCGCTGGAAGAGGACCATCAATTTACGATTAAGGGGCTTATTTATCCGCGGCCATTCGAGGTGCCGGTTAAGCCGGACTGTTATTCGTTTTTTCCTTACGGCCAGGGAATTTTGATACCGGGGAACTGGCCGTACAAAGAGGAACTTCGCAACCCGATTCAGTTCAGTGATGAAAAGCGGCTTAAAGTTTTCGGAGAGGTGATGGGGCGGCCGGCCAACTGGTGGGACTTTCAGGGCGGCGACCAGGCCGGCCTTATCAGCCATGCGAGGATGTCTTGCTTCGGTGCGGTTCAGCCGGGTTCTGGGTTCGTTGCTATTCTCGACACCAAATGCCAGATGGACACGCATCTGCATGTAAAGCACATGCCGGGGAAGCCGACGGATTACTGGATTTACTGGCGGCCAACTATGGGGGTTTTCGGGTATCCGCGAATTATTCGATATCATTTCGAGAAGAACGGCGATTACGTGAGCCTGGCTAAGTATCACCGTCAGTATTTTAAGAAATTAGGATATCTCAAAAGCCTTGTCGAGAAAAACGAGGAAAATGCGAATGTTGAGCGGCTGAAAGGTGCGATTAGTCTGCGTACGAGAATTTCGAGAAAAGACAACCGGAACTTCACCTACAGGATTTATAACACGTTCAGTGATGTGGGCAAGCTGGTGGAGGATTTTAAAGAGAAGACGGAAGTCGAGCGTGCAGTTTTGTCTTTTACGGGGTGGCAACGATATGGTCACGACCATGAGTACCCGAACATAATGCCCCCGATGATGGCAGCCGGGGGACCTAAGGGGCTGAGTGATTTGGCGGACAAATTGAGGAGTATGGGATATATGTTCGGTTTGATGACGGATAATTACTGTGATATAACTCTCGATTCGCCATCGTTTCGTGAGGAGGTTACACTGAAGGACAGCCAGGGTAAATATTTTCGGCGGAGCACGTGGGCGGCGGGTGTGAATTCGCTGATTTGCCCGAGATGGTCATTGCGTTTTTTGAGACGTAATTTCGAAGTCGGACGGGTTGATTATCCGGCTGTCAGGGGGCTGCTGGATACGGCTTATCCGGATTATTATCTTCTGGGCAATTATGTCTGCAACTGGGAATGCTACGACCCCAGACATCCCCTTACACGAAACGAGAACCGGCAGGCCATCAGCGACATATACCAATACTTCAGGGACAAGAAGATACTGCTGACTACCGAGCATCACATCGACTGGGCTATTCCGTACCTTGTTAGCGTTCGTGTCAGGGTGGGACATAATATGGAGTATGGAGTTGATAGAGAGGGCAGAGCCATAGGTATCCCGATACCCCTGTGGCAGTTGGCGTTTCACGACTGTACATATATTCTCGGCAGCTGGGGGGGGACTCCGGAGAGACTTCTTTATCCGTTCCTTTGGGGGGCGCAATCAGCCTTTTCACTGAACGATGCGAATTCGGTCTCCAATACAGAGCAGCTTGAGAGAGCGAAACTGCTGGCAAAACTTCACGAGGCTGTAGGATGGGACGAGATGGTCAGCCATAAATTTTACTCCGATGATTATACGGTACAGGAGAGTACGTTTTCTTCCGGCGTGAAGGTCTGGATTGACCCGAATAAAAGTCAGTTGAAAATAACCGGTGTTGAGGGAATAGGTGAGGAGGTTCGGCAATTTGATTGAGGCTTTAGAGCCTGTCCGAAAGCCGGTTCTATTGTGGACGGCTGCAAATACGACGCGGGTTTGTGCAGCAAAGCTCAAGTTCGGTTATCGCTTGACAATCAATCTCGATATTGCTAATCTGTCACGAATATCGGAAAAATGAGAACTGCAAAGGCTGAGCCGGAAGAAGAAAAACTGAAAAATGGCAGAATATTTGGTTAAAATCGACGACAATTCATTGATTGACCGGCTCATAAATGAAACGGACAAGTCCTCTGTTACAATTAATCGGTTCGGCGGTGAAGTCATTGGTTACAGGATAGCCGGCCGTGATAAGGATAAGGAACTTGGCTTGCTTTACCGTGACGGACTGGCGGAGAAACCGGATGACGGCTGGAAGAACCATGCCACCATTCTTTTCCCAATCGTGGGCGGGCTGAAAAATAAAAAGAGTATGCTTGGCGATAATGTTATATCGAGCAAAAGCAATCACGGCTTTGCACGGCATTCGACCTTTGAAGTTGCCGGCCAAGAGACCGAGGGCATGGCTGCCCTTCATTACCGGCTGGTGCCTAACGATGAAATCAGGGGATATTATCCATTCGATTTTCAACTGGATATAACGTATCAACTGGCAGGGAATGAACTGACCACAATTTTTGCCATAACAAACACCGAGAAGGACAGGGACATTTATTTTTGCTTCGGGTGGCATCCGGGATTTAAGGCACCGGTGATCGACGGTTTAGGGAAAAAGGCGGACTGCCAACTTCTGTTTAAGAAAGGGACGTATCGAAAATATCACAATAACGAGGAATGTCGATTGACGGGCGAAACGAGTGAAATCGAAATCGACGGCGCTTTGGTGTGGACGGAGGAGGAGCTTGAGGCGACGATAATGCTGGAAATAGACGAGCCGGATAACCGGGTTTGCAGACTTTATGACCCGGCGACTGGGCTCGAAATAGAGGTAGATTTCAAGGAGATGCCGCACCTTGGGTTCTGGTCAGAGCCGGATTACGACTTTATCTGCATCGAGCCGTGGCAGGGTATGGATGACCATGAAGAACAGGAGCCGTTCGATAAAAAAGTCGGAGTGGTGAAACTGGGACCGGGAGAGACAGAGCAGAGGAGTATTACGGTCAGGCCGAGATTTGTTTGAGCGTTTTAAATGTAAAAGAATTGTCAGATATGATGGAGAAGAAAAAGTGTCGGAATATAAAATAGAACTTTCGGAAAGAGTAAAAGAACTGGCTGGTACGGCCGGCCTTGAAGAGGGCTATCTTGTGGACCTGGTGGGACAGATACTGAAAAAAGGCGACGAACTTGGTTACGACCTCGGAGGTAATATCGTAGTTGGTCTGGATGTTAACGGGCCGATAGTAGCCTGCGATGATGTTAACCTTATGCCGTTTCCCGGAGCGATTGAAAGTATTGAGAACCTTATGAATACCGACGGTGTGGAGGTGACGCTGATGACGGGGTGGGACCTTTCGACGATGGGTTTTTTCAAACGTAATAAACTTATGCTTGAGCAAATAGGCATCGTAGGTGAATACGGTATGGTTTACGAGAGGGGGGGTAACTTTCGATATCTGTATCCTTACCGGGAAGAGGAGAGGCTGGAGTTTACGTATGGTATTTTGAAAGCGGCTGCGGAGATGGATGTCAAGGTTGCGTTTCAGGGCAATTACTCTCCGGGCAGCGGTGCGATATACGCCGAGGGCGACGAGCACGGCCAGCTTTTGTCGCATGCCCTTGTAAAAGACAGACGGCCGACAATGAGACAACTTTACGAGGCGGCAGCGGGAAAATCGGATATCGAACTGACCGAAGATGAGAGTAAAATCATATTTGAAAACAAGCCGGAAAACCTGAAGGGAATTGCTGAGGCGTTGTTCAAAACGCATCCATTAATCAGCGTAAGGGTCAAAAAAGAAGAGGACGGCAAATTGTCAATCTGGATTGACCCCAAAGACAAACCCGATTTCGATTTTGAGAAGGTTAAGGAGTTCGCAAAACTGGCCGGTGAGCAAATCGGGAGAAAGGCCCTGCCTTACGAGGACCACGGGGTTGACCTGATATCAAAGGAGGCGGAAGAGGGGAACTACTCGAAAGACGCCGGTCTTAGAGAGTATGGCAGAGAAGCCTTCGGTGATAAGCCGTTTATCTCGGCAATCGTCGGCGATAAAGGTTCGGATATACCGAAGACAATTAAAGAGACTATTATGTTTCCGTTAAAGGACACCGATGCGGAAAAAATATCTGACGAACAAAGCATTCCTTCGGTACCGGTTAAGGATGTGAGAGATTTTGCTTTGGCATTAGCCGAAGCCCACCGAATAAAAGCCCAACAGAATGGCTGAAACAGATGAATTTATAAGGAGACTTAAGATGTCGAACGCATTAAAAGCTTTAATAGATCTGCCCGAAGCCGAACAAAAAGCCAAAGGGGTTGAATCAACACCGCAGGAAATCTACCAGCAGCCGGAGATGTGGCGGCAAACGCTGGAGATTATGAAGAATAAAAAAGAAGAAATCACTAAATTCCTCGGCGATGAAAAAGACAGGCAGATTATTCTGTCGGGTGCGGGGACGTCGGAATTCATCGGTCTGTCGCTGGTGGATTTATTCAACAAGGCCTCCGGGTACGATACCAAATCCATTGCCACAACAAGTGTTATCACGGACCCGGAATCGGCGTTTCAGGCGGGCAGGAAGTATTTCCTTGTGCATTTTGCGCGTTCGGGCAATTCACCCGAAAGCGTGGGTACGTTTACCCTCGGCGAGGAATCGAAGGCCGATATAAAACATATCGTAATCACCTGCAACAAGGACGGCAAGCTTGCACAGATGGGTAAAAGCGTCGATTCGCTGATGATTCTGCTGCCGGAAAAAACGAACGACCACAGTTTAGCCATGACATCTTCGTTTTCGAGTATGGTAGTGGCGGGGCAGTGCCTTGCAACGATTAACAACCTCGACGCCACCGCAAAAATAATCGAAAAAGTCGCACAGGCCGGCGAAGTTCTTATGGATAAATACAGCAACGATATGAACGCCGTCTGCCAGGAGGACTTTAGAAGGGCGGTCTTTTTAGGCTCAAATACTCTGAAAGGCTGCGCGACCGAGTGTCACCTGAAACTTCAGGAAGAAACGAGCGGTAAGGTCGTTGCAAAGTTTGATTCGTTCCTTGGATTGCGGCACGGGCCAGAAGCCGTAATCGACGAGAAAACACTTGTTGTCTATCTTCTCAGCGAGGAGTCATTTGTGAGAAAGTATGAAACGGACCTTATGGCCGGAGTCAAAGGCAAAGGCATCGGAATGAAAAGGATAGCAGTTTGCAAAAAGGCGGACGACGAATTGAGAGGACTCTGTGACCTCATATTCGAGCACGGCATCGAGGGGATACCCGATGACTACCTGCCGCCGGCCTATGTTACCGTCGGGCAGGAAATGGGTGTTTTCAAATCATTATCTTACGGATTGAAACCGGACTCACCGTCGGAAGCCGGTGTTATCAGCCGTGTAGTGAAAGGGGTTAAGATTTATGACAGGCCGCTATACCAGGCGAAAAAAGAATTCAAGGTAATCGCCGGATAACCTTTCGAAGAAAATTTATAAATTTCGGAGAAGATAAATCTGATGAGCCGTGGCGAACTTTTGGATATTGTGGCCGGTCAGAAACAGGGACGGGCTGTTGGGATATGCTCTGTTTGCTCGGCGAACAGGTTTGTCATAGAGGCAGCGATGCTGCAGGGAAAAGCCGATGAGAGGGCGGTGCTGATTGAATCGACATCCAACCAGGTTGACCAGTTCGGCGGTTATACCGGAATGAATCCGCAGCAGTTCGTTGAATACGTCAACACAATTGCCGGTGCGATGGATTTTCCCGTTGAGAAAATTATTCTCGGAGGCGACCATCTTGGGCCAAACGCCTGGCAGAATGAGCCTGCCGACAATGCCATGGCGAATGCGCGAGACTTAATAGCAGCTTATATTGAGGCCGGATATACAAAAATTCACCTTGATACGAGTATGCGTTGTGCGGACGACAGCGGTGACAGACACACACCATTCGATGATGAAATTGTGGCCGAACGTGCAGCGGAACTATGCGGGGTGGCGGAAGAGACTTATTCCAAGAAACGAGCAGGGGCGCCGGCTCCGGTTTATATCATCGGTACCGAAGTTCCTATTCCGGGCGGTGCACAGGAAGCTGAAACCGAAGTTGTCCCTACCAGCCCAGAAGATGCAGAAAGGACTATTTCTGTTACAAAAGAAGCGTTTGTCGAAAAAGGACTTGAGTCGGTTTGGGAGAGGGTAATCGGCGTTGTTGTTCAGCCCGGCGTCGAATTCGGTGACGCACAGGTTTTCGAGTACAACCGTCATAAAGCAAGACCGCTTTTGGAGTTGATAGAAAGGTATGAAGCCATCGTTTATGAAGCACATTCGACCGACTACCAGAGCGCCGAAGCTCTTAAACAAATGGTTGAAGACCACTTTGCCATCTTAAAGGTCGGGCCGTGGCTTACGTTCGCGCTGCGTGAGGCGGTTTTTGCCCTGGCGGCAATGGAAAAAGAGTGGCTCGGCAATAAAGGAGGCGTTAATTTGTCCGGCCTCGTTGAAACTATTGAAAGCGCAATGGTAAAAAATCCGAAGCACTGGCAGAAGCATTACCACGGCAGCGATGAAGAGTTGCGCTACTGCCGTAAATACAGCTACAGCGACCGAGTGCGATACTATTGGCCGGAGCCGCAAATACAGAAGGCTTTGAATCTATTGTTTGAAAATCTATCTCAGAGACCTGTGCCTCTTACGCTGCTGAGCCAGTATATGCCGGGGCAATACCACAACGTACGGGCTGAAAAGATAGCTAATAATCCGGTGGAATTAATTCGCGATAAAATAATGGAAGTTATATCCTGCTATGCCTATGCGTGCAACCCATAATAATCCGGTTGACCCTGAATGGGGCGGCCAAACAAACGTCATACCATCATTTGGCGGCTGGTTCGACCAGCATGAGAATGAATTTGATGCAGTGGTCCTTGATATTGACGGGGTTTTGCTTCTGTCTAAGGCGGCTCTACCGGGGGGCAGGGAACTAATCGAAAAATTAAGAGAGAAGAAATTTCCATTCTCGCTTTTGACCAATGACGGCAACCACTCCATAGAGGAAAAATGTCAGTACCTGAAGGAGTGCGGGATTGAGATTGCCGTTGAAGAGATAACCTCCTGCGGTCATGGATTGGTTGAGACAGCAGACAAGTTCAACCTGAGAGGGAAACTGTTTCTGGTAATGGGTGAGTTTGGCGACCCATGCTATGCTGAAAATGCGGGACTTGTAGTAACACGAAATATCGAAGAGTTGCCGAAATGCGCCGGTGTTATAACCGGTGAGGAAAATTACGACTGGGAACCGGTTATCAACGCCGTTGTCAATTACTTCATAGCCAATCCAAATTCGCCGCTGGTCGTACCCAATCCGGACGAATACTTTCCTGCTCCGAATGGAGAAATTAAACTGGCGGCAGGCGCAACAGCCAGATTTATTCAGCGGGCATTGGCAGTCTATGGGACAAAAATCGAACCGATATATCTTGGCAAGCCATATGCACCGATTTTCGAGCACAACCACTCGGCACTGCAGAACCGGCTGAAGCGAGCCATCGAACTAAAGCGAGTTATTATGATAGGGGATTCGGTTGATTCTGATATCCGCGGGGCAAACGACTTCGGGTATCGCAGCGGACTGGTGTTGACGGGAGTTACCAAACTTGAGATGCTCAGGGCAGGTTCTGTTCAGCCTGACTTCATATTCGAGAGGCTTTAAGGTTTTTTCGAAAGGCAAGATTTCAAATCGATGCTGCAGTGGCACTACTATTTCACGAGACTTTGTGTTTATTGGTTAAATTACTTCAGTCAATCAATGTAGAGCTTAGGGGGCCTGAAAATGAAATTATACCTTGTCCAACATGCTAAGGCAGCTTCGAAAGAAGCAGACCCGGCGCGAGGCCTGACCGAAGAAGGACGTCGGGAAGTTCAAAAATTTTTTGCGTTCGTAAAACCTTTGAATATATGTATCGATTATCTTTGGGACAGCGGAAAGAAACGCTCCGTCCAGACGGCCGAGCTTTTGGCTGAAGTTGTCGAGATAAAAGACGCGCATACTACACGTGAAGGACTTGAGCCCAATGATGATGTTACCCCGTTAAAAGACGAACTTGTTTCCATCCAACGAGATGTTATGATTGTGGGGCATCTGCCTTTTTTGAGTAAACTGGCGTCACTTCTTTTGAGCGGGTGTGAATCTTCCAATACGGTGGCGTTCAGACAAGGGGGTATCGTATGCCTAAACCGCTCCGAGCCGGACGAGTGGCAAATTGACTGGATGGTAACACCGGAACTTCTTGCCTGAGTCGCCGTCACAAAATTTAGGAAAAAAGTTATTATGGTGTTTTTGCCAGCTAATGCCGGCGCTTTTAGTGATTCTGTTTACGAACTTGTCGATTATATGAATCCCTGTATATTATGTCCTCGCAAATGCAGAGTCAATCGCTGTGAGGGTGAAACGGGTTTTTGCGGCATCGGTGACAAGATGGTGGTCAGTTCGGTCGGGCCTCATTTCGGGGAAGAAAGTGTTCTTGTCGGCCTCGGTGGGTCGGGGACAATATTTTTTGCCGGCTGCAATTTGGGCTGTATCTTTTGCCAGAACTTCGACATCAGTCATCATCATCACGGACGCGAAACGACTATTGAGCAATTGGCCCAGGCCATGCTCGAATTGCAAAACTACGGCTGTAGCAATATCAATCTTGTTACTCCCACACATATTGTCACAGCTATTATGGCGGCTATGGAATTGGCGAAAGCGAAAGGTTTGACCCTGCCGATAGTTTACAATAGCGGCGGTTACGATTCCGTTGAGACACTGAAATTACTTGTCGGCTCAATAGATATTTATATGCCGGATATGAAGTACGCCGATTCGGCGATTGCCGGAGAACTTTCCGAGGTGCCCGATTACCCGGAGGTAAACCGTGCGGCTGTTAAAGAGATGCACAAACAGGTTGGCGACCTTGAGATAGAAGAGGGGCTGGCGAGGCACGGGCTTTTGGTCAGGCATCTGGTTCTGCCGAACCGGTTGGCAGGCAGCTTTGAGATTATAGATTTTCTGTCAGAGCAAATCAGTTCTAAAACAACAATTAACATAATGGACCAGTACCGTTCCTGCTTTGAAGCTTCTTTGCACAGTAAAATAAACCGAAGGCCTACATCACAGGAAATCGAATCCGTTCGCCAGTATGCAATGGACAAAGGCTTGAATGTGCTTCTTTGAGGGAACATAAAAATTGATTTTTTGTATTTTTCTTCCTTCGATATACATCATTCGATTTCCTGCAGAATTCTTTTGCATTGTGCCACGTGGCTTCTGCCGGTCGCAAAGCTTCGGCCGCGCGCGGTTCGTATAAATGCGTATTTTATTAGTTCATATACTATGTAGAGTCTTTGGCGAATTTGAGCTTTTGAATCGGTGGGACGAGGTTTTCCGTATCCATCAAAGAATTCAACGCTGCTGTATCCATAGGTATCGAGCACTGCAAATTCAAGTTCAGGGTCGCCGTAGAGCCCCCTGTCGAAATCAAGTATCGCGGTTATTCGGCCGTTTACGGTAAGAATGTTCTGTGTCCATAAGTCGAGGTGAAGAAGGCAGGGAGGGACTTGCTCAACTGTCTGGGTGTGCTTTTGGTAAATTGATATAAAATGGGCGTACTCGTTATCGTCAATAATTCCACAGGAAAGGCAGTCTTTGAAAATCAGGTTAACATAAGTGTAAAAAATGACGGCCCAGCTTTTTGCGGTGGGTGCGGCGCGGTCGGGATAACCATAAACATCGCCTTTGATTGTGTGAAGCTGTTTTACATACCTACCTAACTGCTTTTGGTCAAAGGTTCCGGGACTGCCCGGGAAAAATTCCATTATGAGATAATCGGAGTCGATGATTTCCTTTGAAAAGTCATAATAGATAATTTCCGGCACAGGCAAGTCGGTGTTTTCACGTACTATTTTATGGATATCGACCTCAGATTTAATCATATCGATTTCATAAAACAGCTTCGGTACACTGTCCGGCGGTGCGATTCTCAGTACAAATGTGCCTTTTTCCGAATAGATGTAGTATGAATCGTTATAATGACCGGCCCCGATGTCGCTGACGGTGCATTGGGCTAAATCAGCTTTTCGCAATATCCGATTTATACTCTCATCGTTTATCATCATGTATGAGATGAAAAAATTTTATCTTTAAGTAGTTGCTCTTTAAGTTGTTTGGCGTTTTCAACGGCGAAAGCGTTAAAATCATTATTGAAATAAATATAGATGCGACGGGCTTTTTTATTTTGCTTTTTGAGCCAATGTACCCAGTCTTTTAGGGCGGATTTAGTATAATTACCCGAATATTTTCCTGTTGAGCCGTGAAATCGAATGTATATTATGTTCCCTGTGATTATGCGAGGGGTTTGTTTGGCCGGCATGTCGTGCACACAAAATCCGACATTAAATTTATTGAGCAAATCAAAAGTATCTTCCGAATACCAGCTTTTGTGTCTGAATTCGAAGACAGCGATTCGATTTTTGGGTAACAGTCTGATGAAACCGCCAAGCAGGTCAAGGTCTTTTTGCAGGCTGGGGGGCAGTTGATATAAAACAGGGCCAAGCTTTTGTTTTAGCAAATAAACCGTTTCGAAAAACCGCTCAAGAGCTTCTGCGGCGTCTTTTAGCCTCTTAATATGAGTGATGTATCGGTTGGCTTTTATCGTGTAGATAAAGTTTTTCGGGGCTTGTACGTACCATTTTTTAACAGACTGTAGTTTCGGCAGTTGATAAAAAGTGTTGTTTACTTCAACGGAGTCAAAATGCTTTGCGTAGTATTGGAACCACTTGGTCTTCGGTAACTTTGTAGGATAAAACAGCGCCGACCAGTGATTATAATACCATCCTGAAGTTCCGATTCGAATATCGAATTTATGTTTGACCATAAAAGATATTTTAGCAGTTTGGTTGAATAACTTACAAAGTTTTTATAAGATAAATTACTATGGAATTCGGTCCTCAACAGTTTGGTAAGTGGCTGATTTTTGCCGGAATTACAATTGCGCTCCTTGGTGCAATTGCGATGATACTCGGCCGAATCGGTCTTTTTAAGTTGCCCGGGGATTTTGAATTCGGCTCGAAAAACTGGCGGCTTTATATACCCATAGCAAGCTGCATAATAATCTCAATTATTCTGACTATTATTTTATGGCTTATCAATTATTTCCGCCGTTGAAAAACTGAACTTCTTGTCTTTTAGAAAGAATATTCCAGGATTTCCGACTTCTTACCACCGGTGTCTGTTAGACCAAGTCTTACATTGCCGAAATATCGGTTTTTATAGGGCAATGTTGCAAAATAAATAAAATATGGTTCGATTTTTTGCTTAACTTTGTCCAAATATTTACCGATACAACGTGTAATTCACAAAATTGGCATTGATAGGAGTGCTAAAATGGGTATTCAGAATTGGTCGGAAAATATTGTTCTTGTTGACTTGCCTCAAGAGCCACAGATAGGGGATGAACTGACGTCTGTAACGGAGATTGTCCGTGACAGAGGCGACTGTGATGTGGTAATAGATTTTTCCAGCGTCGATATCATAACCTCTTCAAGTCTTTCGAAGCTTTTGAAGCTGCGTAAGTTACTTGTCGATTGCGGACACCAGCTTATTTTCTGCAATGTCGCCATCGCAACGAAGGGCATCTTTACAGTGACCGGTCTTGACGGAGTTTTCGACATGGTTGATGACAAGTTTGTTGCCCTTGCAAGCCTTCAGCTGGTCAATTAGTCGGCATCACTGAAAGTACTTGACATTAGGAGTTGTCTTTTGTATAATGCAGCTTGTTCTTGTTGAGCCGACTACGAAAATCACTGATAATAGCGGTGTTCGTAATCTGCTCGCAAGTTTCTTATTAGAAACAGGGCACAGTTAAATGGACGAAGAAACTCTGCAGCAAATCGAGCAGACCATAGGTTATAAATTTTCCAATCGCGAACTTTTACAGAAGGCATTAACTCATTCCTCTGCAGTTGAAAATCGCCTTTTAAGTAATGAGAGACAGGAGTTTTTAGGCGACTCAATTTTGGGTGTGGTTATTTGCCTGCAACTGTTTGAGCGTTTTCCAAATTATTTAGAAGGGGATCTGACGAAAATAAAGAGTATGCTTGTTTCCCGCAAGACCTGTTCTAATGTCGTCAGACAACTCGACCTTCAAAAATTTCTAAAAGTCGGCAAAGGTATGGTTCAAAGCAGAGCCTTGTCGGGTTCTCTTGCAGCGGGTTTGGTGGAGGCTATTATCGCAGCAATATATATTGACAGCGGTGGTTTTGAAGAAGCGAGCAATTTTATCTTGAGAATTTTTGCTTCGCTAATTGACCAAGCCGATGCCAAGCAAACTCAGGGTAATTTCAAATCATTATTGCAGCAATACGCACAGCAAGAGCTTAATACAACGCCTGTTTACGAGTTGCTTGATGAAAAAGGACCTGACCATGATAAGTGTTTTGAGGCCGCAGTCATAGTAGCTAAACATCATTTCCCAAGTGCCTGGGGGACAAATAAAAAAGAAGCGGAGCAAAAAGCCGCCTTTAATGCCCTTGTCGAATTAGGTATTCTTGAGGGCACGTCGACAGAGCTTAACACCGACTGAATAAAGAATCACGAACCAAAGAGCACTCGGATTTGTTCCTTACTCTGTAGTGAGCCATGCAAAAGCGTATAGAACCAATGCCGTTACGATTAGAAAAACAGCTATTGAGCCGAGTAAGGTGATTACCTCCTTTATAAAATTTTTCCACGTGATTGTCTGCAGTTTTGTAGCTTTATATATAATAGCCACTGCTGTAGTTAACGGCAGAAGCCACAGCATAGACTTTGGGTCTGTGCCGATATTTTCCGGTGATGTAAAGGTCGCCATTATAAAAACAGTTAACTTTATCATTTCAAACTCCAGTGGTTTTTGTCCTGCGCAGATGGGCTAAATAAATCGCATTGATGATGCACAAGAGGTTAAGCATTCCTGCCAGGCCGGTGTATAGCTGGCCGATTTCGCGTGGTTTACCATAAACATTATAACCACCTCCGGAAGTATGATATCCTATTATTGCCACCACCGGTGAACTTATAAGCTGGCCGGCATATGGAAATTTTGAACCAACCGGGTCGATCACCCCGATTGAACCTATATATAGACCCGTGCAGAAAGTCAGTGTGATAGCAGCGAATATAATTATCGCCCGTTTTTTTTCTTTGAGCAAAAAATACCCTCCACCGGGGATTAGCCAACTGAACAGTCCCACAGTCAGCAAAAACAGGAAGTGAGTTTCTTTTGAGTTTCGTGCCATTGCAATGCTCCGTCAGATTTCGCCCGTCGGCTCCGTCGTATTGACATCTACCGGTTCTTCATTTTCATTTATAACTTTGAAGTTCATGCGTTTTAGTATATTTTCCGGAGCAAAGTGTATCACCGCCAGAGACTGAGCTTCGACAACATCTTCTTTGTAGACCTGCAGAGCCTTGGTGGCTTCATATTGCTGCTGGTCCAGACGTCTAACCGAGATATTCTTTATACAATAGTAACACAGATCCGGTTTAAATTCCATAGTTACCGGCGGGTTTTCAATTGTATTGGCATCCTGCGGTACAAGTGAATAAAACTGGTTTCTAAGCTGACGTTCCTTTTCACCATTATTAATTATTGACTGTGCCGTTGGTTCGCCCTGGCTTTGAGCAATCCATGTATTCCTGACAGAAGTGGGAATTCTCTGTAGGTTCGTAAGGTTTTGCAGCCTGAATACATTTGGGCTTTTTTCGTTTTGTGTTGCCTGCTGTCCGTAGAGTTTGTTGAAATTAATGACAGTACTGTTCCAGCCGTTTGTATCAACCGCGGTGATAAATTCCTCGGCTTTACTTTTTGTAGTATCCATTGCCGCAAGTTTGTTAAGGTCTTCAGTCACTTGGTCTTTTACCGAATAAACAGCTTCGATATCCTGTTCCTGGTCGATTTTAAGTGTATCCCTGCGATGGGTATAATTTATATTATCCGGTTCAGTGGCTTTTTGTGCTTCTATTACCCGTACAAGAGCCATTATTCTTCCCGAGATGTCTTTTGGCTGCATTAGTTCGGATATATCTCTGACCGGTCCGATGTTCTCGTACATTCTCGGTTTCGATATGTCGAAGAGCCCGAGTTCGCTGCTGTCCAACTGGTCAATTGCAAATATAATCAGGTACAATCCCACCGGATTGTATCCAGAACTTCTCAGATACAATCTCGAGAAGAGTTTGTCGGCCTGCATATCGTCAGCACTAAGCAGTCCCGTTTGTCCTGAATATACAGTTACATTGTATTTTTCAGTTAATTTTTCAGCGGCAGTTTTGTAATCACCGGCCAATGCGGCCTGGCGGAACTGCTCGGCACTGAGAGTGTCGGTGAGCACATCTTCGAAACCGGCTTCGGTAAGGGTCTTTGCTTCCTGGATTATTTGCTCGACCTTTGAATTTATTTTGTTCTGCAAAAGTATCTTTGAAATTTCACTTGCCATTTCTCCATAGCTTCTGGTTCGTTCAATCAGCGGGGAATTCGGGTCGTTCGGGTCCAGTGGTACCTGTTTTGTGAACTGTTGGCTGTTTCTTTGGTAATATTCTTCCTTTTCCTGCTGTGTAGGGGCAACCACGATTTTTGAAACATCCTCAAACTTGACTGCGATGTATTCGAGTTTAGCCCTGTCGGGCAGTTTATATCCGAAGCCATAAGGGTTTTGGTCGGATATTTCACCGGCGAAAAACTTTTTGTACATGTCAAAATGCTCGACCAATTGTTCTTCGCTCGGCTCGTTCTGAGTCTCGGCAAACACGGCAGAATCCACTTTTACAAACTCAACGTCAATCCTTTCATTGTCCCAGCTTACACTGTGCATTATCTGGGAGCTTGTAAAATCCTGAGTTGAACACATTATTTTAGCGTACTCTGAAACGGCCAGCAGTTTGCCGAATGTTTCAAGTATTTTACTCTCCGGAATCCCTCGTCGGCTTACCATTGTTTCGATTAGTTGTGAATATGAAATGCCGTTAAAGAGTGACGGTATTGCTCTTCCGAGTAAATTACCGGCTTCTTCCTTTGAAACCCTGATGCCTGCCTGTTCAGCTTCCTTTTTCAGCAGCAGCCAGTATATGTCGTTGCTGGCCGGGCCTATATAAATATTGCTGATTTGTTTATCACTTATCCTGTACCTGTTTGCTATTATTGTTTGTTTTATCTGGTTAATCAGTTGAGGAGAAATTCTTCTCTCTGAAAACAACAGTTCACCTAAAAGAAACGCCCTTAAATCCGGCTGGCGGAACAGTGAAATTTGAACGCTTTTCAGCAGTATATCTGCTCCCAAAGCTTTTAGAATGCCCAGTTCCTGTTGAGCCAAAACACGGTCATTGTTTGTTATTTTTTTGTTTTCACCGAAATAGGCTATTGTTTTATGCAGTCCTGTTTTTCTTTGGCCGAGTTGTCGGAAAAACTCGCCCCCGATGAAGCCGAACAGTATAATAATGATAACTACAGCCATCACTTTTCTGTTATTTTTGCGAAACCACTTCATTAAATTCATATTAGTACTCCTAATTTTTCGCCTTTTTTGACTTTTAAAAATTCAAAGTATACGTGATTATCCTCACTTTGCAAGAAAAATAGAGATTTGCCAAACCTGGATTTACATAATACGAATAACAATTGACGCATGAGGCAGTATACAATACGATATATCTT
>CAZIKS010000078.1:0-15830 GCA_964539795.1 uncultured Pirellulales bacterium | reverse complement strand
CAAGATTATTCCTTAGGAAGGTGGCATGAAGACGACTTCATGCGAAATCCTGCTTGGGGACAGGCCCCTTGGGGGCAGGGTAACTTCCTTTTTAAAGTTTTGCGGCGGTCCAGTCAATCATATTTGCAAAGAGTTCCGCATAGAGGTCGCCAACTTCCACTGTGCCGGCGTTCGGGGCCTGAGTTTTGATTGTGGTGTTTCCCCAATCGACCAGGCCTCCGACCCAGTGGGGTGCGGCATCAGTTGCGAAAGCAGCGACTCGGCCTTTACCGAACGAACCGACAACAAGCAACGGAGCGGGGTTCGGGAGGGGCATAAAATTAAACCGGCCGGCCTGATGAGAGATATTAAACTGCCTCGCAACCAAAATCGTGGAGGCTTCCGGTTTGGCTTTTAAGAGGTTATAGCCGCCAATTGTGGGCGGGTTTTTGTCGAAGGGTAAAGAATCAACAATTCTGTGGGGCTTTATCTTTTCGATAAGGCAGGTGCCGGAGGAGTTTACGCGGTCGTCTCCGGTGTGCATAATCACAGGCAAAACTTCCTTGAGGACGGTATCGGTATATTCACCAGCGGCTCCGGAGAAGGAAGTCCATCCGCCGAGCATCAAAAGGCCCATTCCGGCTTTGACTTTTTCTGTAAGAACCTGGAACTGTTCGGGCGAGAAATTTGCAGCGGGATAGTCGCTTATGATAACGGCTGCGTAGTTATTATCCAAAAGAGAGGTTTTGAATTTCCGGCTGGAGGGTACATGGTCAAAGCTGATATTGCGAAAAGTCATAACGCCGGCGAGATAGGCAGCGGGGCCTCTGAGTGCAGAGTCGCCTAAATACAGTACCGGCTGTTCATCGCCAATATATCTTGACTGCGTCTGTTCGACGGGTTTATTTATCGTGCAGCCGGTAAAAAGTGCCGCTGTTAACATTATACAGGCACCGGTTAAAAGAACATTGCGAAGTAAGATACGGTGAGAAAGTTTACTATTATCCATAGTTACCTCCGGTCTAATTCGAGTTAAAGCTTACCTGCGGTCCAGTTGACCATATTTGCGAACAGCTCAGCGTACCAGTTGCCGACTTCCACCGCCTCGGCATCCTGCGCCTGTGCCTCTACCCGGCTATCGCACCAATCGACGAGGCCGCCTACCCAGTGAGGGGCGACATCCGTTGCGAAGGCGGCAACACGGCCTTTGCCGAAAGAACCAACAATTAGTAAGGGGTCGGGTTCCTGGTAAGGTGTAAACGAGAAGTTATCCTGTTTTCGGGAAACATCGAACCTGCGCGCAACCAGAATTGTGGAAGCTTCGGGTTTGGCTTTGAGCTGATTGAAGCCGCCAATAGCGGGCGGTGTTTGGTCGAATGGTAAGGAGCCAACGATTTTGTGGTCGGCGATTTTTTCCACAAGGCACGGCTGGGGACAGTTTATGCGGTCGTCGGCGGGTTTCATAATCACCGGCAAAACTTCTCTCAGGACGGTGTTATTATATTCAAGATTCGGTCCAGTGAAAGACTCCCAGCCGCCAATCATCAAAAGACCCATTCCCGCCTTGACTTTTTCGGCGAGCGAGTTCAGATGGTCTGTCGAAAAGTTTTTGGCCGGATAATCGCTTATAATTACGGCCTGATAATCATTGGTGAGAAGCGAGTCGCTGAAGCTGCGGTCGGAGGGCAGATAGTCAAAGCTGATATCGTAAAAGGTCATAATACCCGCCAGATAGGAAGCGGCTGTTTTGAGTTCGGTGTCACCTAAATATAGTATTGATTTAGCCATAGGTGGTAAACTATAACGGCGTTTGCCGAGATATTCAAGCAAAAAGCAAACTTGACGCTTTGGCGGGATTCGGATATGTTTATGTCAACAAAAATGAGACCCGGAGCCGGGTTTTTAGAAATTAAAGCTACCAGTATATCAAAGAGACGCTTATGAATTTACCAGGGGCAGCGAACGTAAAAGAAACAGTCATAATTGCTTTTGCTATTTTGACGGTGAGCGGGTGCAGTAAGACAAATTTGGTCGGTTGGCGGTATCGGTCCGACATCGATGGGGACAGCCGGACGGAAATCGTAAATGTTGCGGACCTGAATGGCAATGGTCAGGCCGACCAAAGAGGCGACCTTCATATTTTCGGAGAGGGGGATTCTTTTGAAGGGTGGTTGTGGAGTAAGGGCGCTGACGGCGGGCCTGATGAACTGAAGATTTATATCGACCGGAACGAAGACGGGCGGATTGAGACAAACGAAGGGTGGCTTTGGCGGTGCCTGGATTTGGACGGGGACGGGATATGCAATGACAGGGATTCGGACCTGCACGAACTTGATTTGACGGGCAGGGGTTTTGTTCACCAGAGGATAAGATACTTAGACAGCGACAAAGACGGGGACGCAGATTTTCGTTGTGACTACCCGGCGTTATTTACGGGTGAAAGGCATTATGAGTATATTGCGAGCGACCGGTGTATGAGACAGACGTGGCGCGGGCCGATTCACGGTTTCGGATACTGGATTTATTTCGATGAGGACGACGACAATTTATTTCCTGAGCATTACAAGCCCGGGGAAAAAACCGCTTCGGTGTGGGATGTGATGGATGCGGACGGCGCAGGTACGGGGATGCACCGAGTGAGACGCGTTCAGGAAGCCCACGGAATGGGTATTGAAGGGCGGCGCACAACCGGAGAGACGCACCGGTGGTATGACTTTAACGGCGACGGATTTACGGATATGCACTTTCGTGATTACGGGCCGGGAATAATGAGATGGAGTTTCGACTGGGACGGGGATGCACCGGAAAGATATAGTCTTGACGACCCTTTGAAGCCTATAGAGGCCCACGTTGATTACGATACAGCATTTCATATGTTAGGTGAGGTTCCGCGGGGCTGGTGGGCGGGCGACCAGCTTAAATTCTGGGATTTTCTGGCCGGTTTCGATTTGCCGGGGTACTATCAGGAACAAGGAAGCGGTCCGGAGTTCGGGCGGGATTTTGTGCCGGCGGATTCCTGCGTTTATTATACACTTCATGCTCCCTGGCGAGTTATTTCGCTAAACTGGCTCGAAGACCAGGAAGACGCCGGTAAGACGAAGGACGTCGGGTGTCCGCGGCTGGAGGGTATATGGAGTTATTACTATGATTTTGAGCCGAAGACCGCGTTCATCGGTTCCCGGCGCGACTTCGACCGTGATGCCGATTCGGACTTCCGTTTATATCTTTCGCCTATTGACGGACTCTATCATTTATATGAGGCAGAGGATGGAATCTGGTACCGCGATACGGATTGCCGCCGGCTGTTCTTTATGCTTCGGCCGACGAAGGAAAATATCCAGAAGTACGTTCGTGAGATAATAACTTACAGCGACATCGACGACGACGGTTTTTTCGATACCTTCGGCTATGACCGTAACCTTGACGGGACGGCGGAGAAGGTGATATCGAAGCCGGAAGCAGATGAGGCGGAGCTAACCGACGTAACACAGATATGGCGCTGCGGGGATGCGCTGAAAAAGCTCTATTACCCCGGGCCGGAGGACACCAGAGAAGTTGACTTTGAAGTACAGGTGGATTGGGGAAAAAGTAATAACGAGATATCCGCCAGGGTCAAACTGAGCAGCAGTCGGCCTCTGACGGGTTACCAGTTATGGCTCCGTGCCCAGGAGCATGTCGATTACAATATTTTGAGCAAGCGACAGCTTCGAAACGGCCAAAGCAGGTGGGAGTTTACGGAAAAGATACCGCGGGCACAGTTTATTCTGCCGGGGGTGACGCGGGTGACTGCGCTATTAGTCAATAACGTCGGGCGAATAGTCGGCCGCAAAGCGGCAGGTGAAGTTGAGGTAAAGCCACTCAACGGGCCAAGCCTGCTTGTCGGTTTCTACAATGCGTTGCACGGAAGCTCGACTCGAGAGGGCAAAACATTTTCGCATATGGGCCAGGATGGACAGCTTAGCACCGGAGAATGGATAAAATTAGAGGCAGGTATAGAGATAATGGCGCCGCGTGAGATGACGATGGTTTTCGAGCCTTTTCTTACCGATGAGACGGAAGAGCCTCGGTGGGGATTAGGTAAAAAGGTTTACAGAATAAGCACGGGTGAAATGGTGGCCAGTGCAACATTGCATCTGGTCGGTTACGGAGATGAAGTTCTGTCGGCGGCTGGCAATGAGGTCGATAGTCTGTCGCCGATATCTCTTGAAGACTACTTAGGTGTACGCGAGAGTGGAGACAGGATTTATATACCGGCCGGCCGAACATACCGGCTGGGCTTTAGGCTATATATCGACAACCGTTTGATTGCGGACAGAATTCTTTACTACGATTGGTTGAGAGAGGCACCGCAAACGGTTTATGTTAAAGAATAGTATCTGACTGATTTCGGAAAATCGGTCGATTTGTACAATAACAGTTACAAGAAGGAGACAGTTATGAAAGTGAAATTGATGTTGGTAATGAGTGTGTTATTGGTTATTGCGTTGAGCGGCTGCAAGAGCGAGTTTTCGGCGAAAGAGTACCGCTGGGAAGTGCACGATATGAACCGTCCGCAGCCGGTGGAAGTAACTCCGGGGAGGCGTTCCAGTCAGCCGCCATCGGATGCGATAGTTCTTTTCGACGGCAGCGACTTTTCTGAGTGGGAGTCGCAAAAAGGCGAGCCGGTAAAGTGGAAGATTGAAAACGGGTATATGGAAGTGGTAAAGAAAGCCGGAGGCATCCGCACGAAGCGTTCGTTCGGGGACTGTCAACTGCATATCGAGTGGGCTGCACCGGCGAACCCCACAGGCAATGACCAGCATCGCGGCAACAGCGGGGTCTTTTTGATGAATACATACGAGGTGCAGGTACTGGATTCTTACAACAACCCGACTTATTCGGACGGGCTGGCTGGTTCACTTTACGGCCAGAAACCACCGATGGTGAATGCCTGCCGCAGACCGGGACAATGGCAGAGCTATGACATTATTTTCCGTCGGCCGATTTTCAAGGGCAAAAAGGCATTCCGGCCTGCGACGGTTACAGTGCTGCAAAACGGCGTTCTGGTGCAGGACCACTGGGAGATTAAAGGCCCGACATGGCATAAGCGCCGGTCCCATTACGTAGCGCACGGTGATAAACAGCCGCTAAGCCTGCAGGACCACGGCGACCCTGTGCGGTATCGTAATATCTGGATTCGTGAGTTGCCGGAAAAGGAAGACGAATAAAAATATTGGCTGCTTAGACAACTCATTTGCGAGATTAGTTTATGACGCCCAAAGAGAGAATTTACGCCACGATTAATGGCGAAAGTCGCGACCGTTTGGCTGTTACTCCCATTTTTATGGCGTGGTCGGCGAACTATATAGGGCGCAATTACAGGGATTATTACCTCGATGGGGACGTTCTGGCTGAGTCGCAGCTTGCGGTTACAAGGGCATTTAATATAGACCAGATAAGCGCGATAAGCGACCCGTGGCGCGAGGCATCGGCATACGGGATGGAATTCGATTATCCCGAGAACGGTGTGGGCAAACCCAAAGGCTTGTTAATAAAAAGTTATGACGATATATCGCTGGTTAAACCGCTGAAAATCAAGACGTCAGAGCGAATGCAGCAGCGGGTGGAAAGCGTTGCGAAGACGGCCGGCGAGATTGGAGAGACTCACAGCGTATTGGGATGGGTTGAAGGACCAATAGCCGAATATGCGGACCTGCGCGGGGTTGAAAATACCCTGATGGATATGATGGATAAACCCCAGATGTTTGTCGAGGCGGGGGAAATTATAATCCAAAATGAAATATCCTTTGCGCTGGCACAAATCAAGGCCGGCGCTGATATGATTGGAATCGGCGATGCGGTGGTGAGCCTGATAAGCCCTGATATGTACGGCGAATATGTTCTCGGATTAGAGCAGAAACTGATAGCGGCGATACACGAAGCCGGAGCGACAGTGAAACTTCATATCTGCGGGAATATAAAAAATAATATTAAACACATTGCCCAAAGCGGAGCTGATATAATAGATGTTGACTGGATGGTGCCGCTGGCCGAAGCCCGCGGGCTCGTTGGGCCGGAAGTTACGCTGTGCGGGAATTTTGACCCTTCGGCGGTCCTGTTGCAGGGCAGCGCCGAAGATGTCGCCGGCGCTGCGAAAGAATGTATCAGGGCCGGCGGCGATAAATTTATTTTGATGCCGGGCTGCGAAGTGCCGCCGGGGACGCCCGAGGAAAATATTCGAACATTTTGTCCGTGTGAGGGCTGTTTGATTGAAGAAGAATTAAAGTGCTAACCTATTAAGGTGTAAGCTATGAAAAGAATCAATCGGCGAGAATTTTTGAAAAACAGCGCCGCATTAACAACGGCGGCATTAGGTTTTCCCTATATCGTTAAGTCGTCAGCTTTCGGCGCCGACGGCTCAACAGCACCGAGCAATCGTATTGTAATGGGCTGCATCGGGATGGGGGGGCAGGGGACATATAATATGAAAGCGTTCCTGAACAATTCAGATGTTCAGGTTGTTGCGGTATGCGATGTTAACAGGGGCGATGCCAGTTATGATATGCTCTACCAGGCTCCGGGCACTACAGCCGGCCGTGAACGTGCGAGGGCAATTGTCAACAATAAATACGGCAACCGTGATTGTGCGGCTTATAATGATTTTCGCGAGATTCTTTGCCGCGAGGACATCGATGCCGTTTCTGTTTGTACGCCGGACCACTGGCACGGTTTGATTTCGATAGCGGCGGCAAAAGCTAACAAAGACATCTATTGTGAAAAACCGCTGGTCAATACTATTGCCGAAGGCCGGGCATTATGCGAAGCGGTAAAACGACACGGGCGCGTTCTTCAAACGGGCAGCCATGAGCGGTCGAACGACAGTGTTCGTTTTGCCTGCGAGCTGGTTCGTAACGGGCGAATCGGCAAGTTGCATACCATCCGGGTCAACATGCCCAACAGCGACTCTCATCACCTTGAGATACTGAAAAGCAACTATCCCCAGCCGACAATGCCCGTGCCGGACGGCTTCGATTATGATATGTGGCTGGGACATACCCCCTGGGTAGAGTACACCCAAAAACGGTGCCATTTCTGGTGGCGTTTCATATTGGATTACGGCGGGGGAGAAATGACCGACCGGGGTGCGCACATTATCGATATAGGACAATTGGGCAACAATACCGACGACACCGGCCCGATTGAAATATCCGGCAGCGGCAAGGCGCCGGATAAGGGTATATATGACACGTTTATGGAGTATAATTTCGAATGCAGGTATGCCAATGGTGTCCGGCTGATTGGGGGCAGCAGCGGCAACCGCGGATTGAAGTTCGAGGGGACGGACGGCTGGATTTTTATCCATATTCACGGAGGGCGTCTGGAAGCCGGGCCTGATTCTTTACTTAAAGAATCCATCGGTCCGGATGAGATTCATCTCGGGCGCAGTACTGAACACCATCGTAATTTTTTAGACTCCGTCAAGACACGTCGTCAGCCGATAGCACCAGCGGAAGTCGGTCATCGAACTGCATCGATTTGTCACCTGGTCAATATTGCCATGCTTACGGGGAGTAAACTGAAATGGGACCCGGATAAGGAGCGAATCATCAATAATTATGATGCCAACCGTATGCTTTCCCGGCCGATGCGCAGTCCGTGGCACCTGTAAAAAAACACGAAAAACAGTCTTTTAGGCTGATTTAGCCTGTATTTTTATTTTGCTTTGCTGTTGTAACCGCTGAGCGAAAATACAGTTACAAAAGCTATTTTTCCCCACTGGATTTTCCTTGATTAATGACAGTTAATATTGTATAAACAGAGTGCGGAATGTTTGTGAATTCGAGTACGCAGCACATTCTTTAGAACCTTTATAGGAGGAGTATTATGTTTTGGAAATCATCTTATTTACTTTCTTTTGTTTTGCTGGCAGGGCTTTTTTCAGTGTCTGCACTTGCCACGGATTATTATGTCGCCCAGAATGACCCTGCTGCAGATGATGCAAATCCCGGCACGGAGGCCCTGCCGTGGGAGACGCTACTTAAGGCTACCCAAACGGTGGTTGCCGGGGATACGGTATATGTAAAAGCCGGTACGTATATCGATACCATAGAGCCCAATTTCGAAGATAAATTCCAGGTAGTTAACAACGGAACCGCGGGCAATCCCATAACTTTCATTTCTTCGCCGCGACATGCAGCTGTCGTGCGTTCAGAATCTCTGCCAGGCAGCAGAAGTGACTATGCATGGGGTATTGGTGAGGGGGCCGAATATATTATTATCGACGGTTTTAAGATCGAAGGTGGTCTTGTCCTGGGCTACGACGGCTGCGACCATTGCACCGTGAGAAACTGCGAACTTGTCTACGGCAGATGTCCTGACAGCGACCCCAGTCTTAACTGGGGGATAGCAACCCATGGCGCCGATTACTGCACAATAGAAAATAACTACGTTCATGATATGACCGATTCCGGCAACAACGCACACAATACGGCCTGCATAATGGTCTTCGGGGATTCCGATTATAATATACTTCAGGGAAACACCGCAGATGCGAGTAACGGAATCATTTATAATGCTTTCGGCCAAAAAGGCGGACAGATGGACCATAACATCTGGCGATACAACCTTGCCCTGAATGCAACGGCGGGATTTTTAGGGATGGCTTCCACTGACGAAACACGCCCCACGGAGGACAACACCTATTACCAGAATATTGCTGTCAATTGTGATAACTTTATTGTCCTGGACCATATGGCCTACCGATTTATCATATACAATAATACCGCTGTTGATTGTGACAAATTTCTCGGCGCAAGTAAGAACACAAACATAGATACCCAAATGTGGAACAACATTCTGGTAGGAACGAATTTTCGAGCCATTTGGTGGGGCGGCTATCCCGATGCGATGCCATTCTCCACTCTGATAGACTATTCAAATTATAACTGTTTCTATAACAATGCTATGATCGCGTTCCGTGAAAAGAGCCCATCGCTTTATTACTACACCTTAAACGACTGGCAAACGGGCACGGGCTTTGACATGGACTCTATCGTCGATAACCCATTATTGATCGGGGGTGGTGATTATCATTTACAAGCTGGTTCGCCCTGCATAAATGCAGGAGTTGACAAGCAGGATTATGATGAAGACCTGGACACCGGCGAATCAATTAATATGGGCGCATATATTACCGGAAGCGAAGTTATTGGTTGCGACTGGGAACCAGCCCCATCACCACCAGGTGCGGCGAGCGGCCCCGATCCGGATGACAGCGATACAGGTATAAGCGCCTATGTGGATTTAAGCTGGGCAGCCGGTTCGGGCGCTACGTCATACGATGTGTACTTCGGTACAAGTCTTAATGAAGTCACCAATGCCATGCGCCCGGCTGGTGATGTGAGTGGCAACGGGTTAGTCGATTGGGACGATATACAGGTACTCGGCCAGCAGTGGCTGCAAGACCCGGAGGGTTTGTATCCGTCGGCAGATCTAAATGGTAATAACAATGTGAATTTTGTCGATTTGGCCATCATAGCGGCTGACTGGAGACAAGAGGCAGCTGCCGCCTTCAAGGGCAACCAAACAGCAACAACATTCGACCCAGGGGCACTGGCTGGTTATACGACTTATTATTGGCGTATCGATAATGTCAATTCCGCAGGCACTACAACGGGTACTGTCTGGAGCTTTACAACTGGAAATGCAGCATTACCGGGCGCTGCGAGCAATCCAGGCCCAGCCGACAGCGCTGGCGATGTAAGTATAACCGGAACATTTCTTAGCTGGACTGCCGGCTCGGATGCAACAAGCCATGATGTATATTTTGGCACAACCAGCCCGGGCACTTCCCGGGGCAACCAGACGGCAACAACTTTTGATACCGGCACAATGGCTTATAATACGATATACTACTGGCGTGTCGATGAGGTCAATGCTAATAGCACGACAACCGGCCCCATCTGGAGTTTCACAACCGAAGCTGAGGCAGTTCCACCGGGTCCTGCGAGCAATCCGAGTCCGGCTGATAGCGCTACAGGTGTAGGTGCAACTTCAGATCTCAGATGGACTGCCGGTTCAGGCGCAACATCCCATGATGTGTATTTCGGTACGAGCAGTCCGGGCACTTTACAGGGCAACCAGGCCGGTACAGCTTTCGACACCGGAGTAATGAGTTACAATACCACATATTATTGGCGTATCGATGAAATCAATAGCTTTGCAACAACAACTGGAACGGTTTGGAGCTTCACTACCGGGCCGGATACCGGTGTTGACCCGAGTCTTCTCGGATGGTGGGAGTTTGAGAACGATGCCAATGACAGCGCAGGTGGTAATGACGGTACGGCTTATGGGGCTGTGTATACCAGCGGCAAAATTGGTCAGGCGATTAGTTTTGATGAGATCGATGATTATGTTCTTGTGCCGGACTTCGATTATACAAATGGCTTCAATGAATTTAGTCTTAGTTTCTGGTTCAAAATAGCTGACGTTGCCGGAAGCGCATATCAGTATATCTTCAGTCACGGCACCGTCAGCACAAGCAATAGTCTAAATGTATATTTCTCAGAAACTGATGAAGGCACCGGCGGAGAAGAAGTGAGAACGAGAATCGTACTTAGTGACAGTACGAGTTGGTATGGGGTCACCTCTGGAATTTTTGCAGATGGTGCGTGGCATCTCTACACCATTACCGTGTCATCGATTGATGGAGCCAAGATATATATCGATGAAAGTCCGATTCTTACCAATCCCGCTATCAAAGGCGCTTCATTGGATCCGACGACTGGCATTTATATCGGCGGCAGGTGTGACCTCAATAGCGAAAGATTCTATGGTAATCCCAGTATCGATGACGGCCTAATCGATGATGTACGTCTCTATAACCGTGTATTATCACCTTCAGAGGTGACAACATTAGCTGCCGGCGGCGGTCTGTAACTTTTTTAGAAGAGGAATTTTGTGTGTAAGAAATTGTCGTTTTTACTTTCTGTTGTTTTGGCGTTCGGGCTGGGTGCAGCAGTAGCGACAGCAGCGAATTTTTATGTTGACCAGGGTAATCCCATTACTTCTGTTTCTAAGCTGCAAATTGAAGAAGGCGTCAAATTGAGCATCGATGCAAACCTGCCCGGAGGCAATATCATCGTAGAGAAAATTGACGGCAACGACATATACCTCACACAGGACCTGCGAGACACCGAAGGCTGGTGGTTTTACTGGAAATTCAGGGTTGTCGGCGCAGCAGGCAGGAAACTTAATTTCCATTTCTTCGAACCCAGCCCTATCGGCGTCCGTGGACCTGCTTTCAGTAAAGACGGCGGGCTTAAATGGTCATGGCTGGGCAACAATAAGGTTAAAGACGCTTCGTTCAGTTACGACTTTGAAGCCGACGAAAAAGACATTCGCTTCTGCTTTACGATACCCTACCAGGATAAGGACGTGCAGTTGTTCCTGAAATCCATTATGCCGAACTCGAACCTTACCGTCGAAGAACATGCCCGAACAAAGGCGGGCAGGGTGGTTCAGAGGCTTCGCCTTGGGAAGATAAATGGCGAGCCTGAATACAGGGTGCTGCTTACGTGCAGACATCACGCATGCGAGTCTATGGCAAGTTTTGTCCTCGAAGGGATGATGGAACATATATTGACCGACGCCGAAGACAGCCGATGGTTCTGCGATAATGTCCAGGTAATGGCGATACCCTTTATGGATATAGACGGAGTGGAAGAAGGCGACCAAGGCAAGAACAGAAAACCCCGCGACCATAACAGGGACTATCTGGGCGAGAGCATTTATAGCTCGGTAAGACAGTTGCGAAACGAGATACCAGCCTGGTCTGAGGGCAAGCTGAAAGTCGCTCTTGATTTGCACTGTCCCTATATCCGTGGCGACGACCACGAAAAGATATACCTTGTGGGCAGCTCCAACACCAAAATATGGCTCCAGCAGACCAGGTTCAGCTCTATATTCGAATCCGTCAGGACAGGGCCGCTCGACCATAAAGCCTCGGACAATATCCCATTCGGACAGGCATGGAATACCGATAAAAACTATAGTTCAGGAAAGAGTTGTTCTCGCTGGGCATCAGAATTAAAAGGTGTGAAGATGGCTTGCACAATAGAAATTCCGTATGCGACGGTTCGGGCTGCAGCAGTTACACCACTATCGGCAAGAGCTCTCGGCCGCGACTTTGCACGGACTTTGCGTAAGTACCTCGAAGAATTGGATTAAAATCGAACCAAATGCGCAAGTTCATCCAATTATGGGGGACGGTTTTTTAAAAAACCCCCTGATAATATATGCAGGAGGCTCTTTCGCTAACTACAGAAGCCCGCAATATGATACAATACGCTGCGAAATACGTGATTTATGCCCAAGGTAAACGCACGACGAGTAAATTATGTAAAACAAACCCAATTTTTTGTTTACTCAATCAAATATAAGTCCTTTTATGACAAAACATTATGAATATAAATCGCCCCTTCGGCGGCGGACAAAACAAAGCCAATCAAACCCAAACAAAGCCAATTTCACCATCGATTTTGAGCGCGGAATAGGGGACGTATCTTTAACAAAAAGCTCGAAAATCAGTTTTGGGGGCGTTTTTTCATCCCGATTGGCTGGCGAAACAGTCACAAAGTGGAGAAAATGTTTGTTTTTGGCTAAGAACTCAGGTATAATGTAGATTTGCGGTTTCAACAGAGTTATTTAAGTATAAGTAACAAGAAAGTCCATAGGAGGATAGACATGAGTAAGAAAATGTTTTTTTTAATGGCTTTTGTTTTGCTGGCAGGGCTTTTTTCAGTGTCTGCACTGGCGACCGATTATTACATCGACCCGGTAAGCGGCAGTGATACCACCGGTGACGGCAGTTTAGGCAATCCGTGGGAATCGTTTAAGAATATCCAGTACTACTACTCAGGCCCCGACTATCCCCCGGGATGGGTTCAATTGCAGCCGGGAGAGACTATTTATCTTATGGATGGTGTCCATGATACGCTGATTACTTCCGGCGGTGGATATCCGAACATGATAGCCTTCTTCAGGTTTTTTAACGGAAATGAGGACAACTGGTTTCATATCAAGGCCTATCCCGGTCACAATCCGATATTGGATGCGCATGGTACGAGTGAGGGAATCCGGATATCCAGTTGCAGTTACTGGGAAGTCGAAGGTTTCGAACTTAGAAATTGTTATGCGCGGGGAATAGACCTTGAAGGATTGAACCCTGGTAAAATTCATGATATTCATATCCACGATACCGACGGCGATTCGAGGAATAATGTTTCTGCATTAGAGCTGAACGGATGTGTCAACGTGGAGGTTTATGACTGTGTCTTTGGTGATACTATCGACAGTCAATGCGACCTGTTTGGTACGTGCTGGAGGGGTTGCCCGGGTGTAACAATCTTTGCATCGACCAGCGGTGGCAATATAACGGTGCACGATTGCCAGTTTTACCGAACTCCGTCGGTGGATTACACGGTATCGGGTATGATGTACAAGCATGGTTCAAAAGTTCCGGGTACATATTTTGATGTGTACAACAATACTTTTACCGAATGCAGGGCCTTTTCTTGCCAGACCGGAACGGCAAACACGCATTTCCATCACAACCTTATCATAGATGGAGCCCATGTAACCAGTGAGGATTTTGGAGGGATTACACATCAGGTCAATCAGACTTTTGAATACAATACCTTTTATAATTCTCCGGGTTTTCATTTTGAACCCACTCAGAATTATGTAAATGAAGACTTTCCTGATGACCCCGCAAATATCAATTTTAATAACAATATACTTTACGGCACAGATGTACAAAAAATTCACCTTAACCAATATATGTCTGATGTACTCTACTATATTACACTTGACGAGTATCATGCCAACTACAATTGCTACTACAATCCGAACCTGACCGCCCATGAGTTCAGGTTTGCATCAGCATGGAATGAACAACCCGACTACTCAGAGGGAGGCGTATACAGTCTTTCACAATGGCAATCTAATTTTGGATGGGACTTAGATTCGGTAGAAGCCGACCCGTGCTTTGTTGATGCTGAGAATGGAGATTTTCGCCTGTTGCCCTGCTCTCCCTGCAAGGCTATGGGAATCCACGTTGGTGACTTCGATGACAGCAGCACTATCGACTGGGGCGATGTCAATGAAATAAGCCAGCAGTGGCTGGATACCGGAGCGTGTATTGAAAGCGACCTTAACAACGATAATGTCGTGAACTTTGGGGATTTTGCTGAGTTTGCCAAAGTCTGGGCAGCAGCATATATCAACAGCAGCGACCCAAACTACCAGTTGACAGTAAACAGCGGAACTGGTGATGGACTCTATAAAGAAAATGAAGTGGTCCCGATCAGCGCCGATGTTATTGGCGGCATGATTTTTGCTGAGTGGACAGGTGACATATCTGGCATCGCCGACATATATGCAGCCGGCACCACACTTAAAATGCCGGCAAGCAATGTTACAATTACCGCCACCTACGTGCCTATACCGACATACCTTCTGACGGTAAACAACGGCAGCGGCGGAGATAATTATGAAGAAGGCCAGGTGGTGCCTGTCTCTGCAAATGCTGCGCCCCCGGGTGAGGAGTTTTCCCACTGGGCCGGCGAAACAGCAGCTATCGGAGATATTTATCAGGCTTCCACTACGGTTACAATGCCTGCGCAGGCTGTGACTATTACCGCAATGTATAAAGATATAGGAACCGTTTTTGTTACGGAAGAATTCGGCGATGCAGTTGACACCAACTATCCCGGGACCGTAGAAGATACTTATGCGAATGCGGGCAGCGTCACCGTTAACTTTTCAACTGATGCTATACTGAATACATATACCTGGCCGGCTAACACTGTCGCCAACACAATTATAATTAAATGGGACCTTTCGGCGTTACCGAGTGACACGGTAGTTGCCGAAGCGACATTGTATCTCTATCAGGTCGATTCACGTGGTGATGTCGCTTATGACGTTGGAGCACATAAAATCATCAATGTCGACCCAAATATTACTACCTGCACGTGGAATACCTATGACGGTGTTAACAGCTGGACTGGAGGAGCTAACGGCGGTCAGGGTGATATTGCTTCTGCCGAAGATATTCCAGGGCTTAATAACACCGATAACGAGTACAAGGCCTGGAGAGTAACTAATATGGTGCAGGACTGGGTCTCAGTGCCTGCAAACAACTTTGGTATGCTAATAAACTCTGATGACACCGCACTCGTTGACCATTATCGCTATTTCGCCTCAACCGAAGATGCCGACACATCGATACGCCCAAAGCTGGTGGTAACATATATCAGCGCCGAATAGGCGGACACCTTTAAAAAAAGACTCGAAAACCGGTTTTTGATTATTCCAGCCGTTCTTTTCGTCCCGACTGGCTGGCGAGACGGTCAACAATGGGGGGAAAGCTCAAACTTAGGGGTTTTTTAACTTGTGCCATAGGTACCTGTGCCCCATGTATTCTGCTCCCTGTGCCATAGGTACCTGTGCCCCTTATTAGGTCTTAGGTCTTAGCCTCCGGCAACAACACCTGCGACCTGCCAACTACCCGACCCGGGCAGACTAAAAGAGCAAAGACAAATACCGAACCGGGCCAAAAACAGTTTTTCTCTTGCATTTGTAATCTCTCCGATTATTTGCACACATTTAAAGGCCAAAAACCTGTTTTTTTGACTGTTTCTTTAAATAAAGTCGCATTTCTCAGCGAAACGTTAAAAATTCTTCACATTTTTTGCGTTTTCTTCTCTTTTTTTCCCGCCTTTTTCCATATTTATTCCAAGATTGAGCGCGGATTTTCGTTCAAGGTCAATTCATGCCATAGGTAGCCTGCCCCAGTATGCCTCCGT
>CAZIKS010000077.1:0-15926 GCA_964539795.1 uncultured Pirellulales bacterium | reverse complement strand
CGCCAATGCCCAGGCAAGCGCCCGGTAAAGTGTGTGTGTAGTGAGTATAGTCCCGATTGCCACTAATGGGTCAAGCTGCAAAAACCAGTTAACAGGCCAGCCACGCAACTGCCAAGCTTTCTCTCCTATAGTGCTCACGATGCAGAACCATACGAACATTGAGAAAAAGAAAACCTGGCTTATTCGTCTAATCGTAACAATTCTCATAACTATACTCTTAGCCCGTCGTATCGAATATCGGATTAAGCGATTTATAATCAGTCGTTCCAACACCGGCGGTCTCGGCTTTTGCAAGGTAAGACAAATCCGAAACCTTCAGGTCCAAAAGTCCACACCCGTATGAATCGGCCGCCACCATATCACAGCTTGCAATCATCGTCTCGGCACGTCTCAAATCCGAAGTCGAACCGCCCGTCGGCCCGTTGGTCATCATAACTTCCGTACCGTCAAGTATTACCAGCGTGGGCTTTACCATCATTGCCAGTTCGGCAATGATGGTGTTGATGTCCTGGTGGAAAATATTACGGCGTCCGCCCAAAAGGCCGTACCAGTTTTTCATCGTCATCGAAGCTCCGCTTCTGGCGTGGTCTTTAACAGGCGATATGCCGATTAGTTTATCCACTTTTTCAAACGGCCCAAAGAAAACAGGCCAGTTTACAATGAGCCTGCCCCCTTCGAGCGTAGTAGGTTTGAACAGATAATTCTTCGGCAGTATAACTTTAGCCCCGGCATCGCTCGCCGCTTTGCCTATACCGCTCAGCGTAAAGCAGCTTGCCGGGTCGTTAATCGGATTATCGGTAACAATAACCCTTTTTGCCCCGCTCTCGACCAGGCACAGCCGCACCATTTCAGCAACCAGTTCGGGATGGGCCGTAGCTCCCAAAAATGGGGGCGAAGCAAAGGCAATGTTAGGTTTTATAGCGACTGTTTCACCGGGCTTTACAAATCTTTCTATGCCGCCCAGCACTTTTATCGCCTTGTTAAGAGTCTCTATCCTGCTGGGGCCTCTGATAACACTCATTGTCTTACCGGCCTGTTGCGGCAAAGAGAAATCCGGCAGCGTCACAAGGTCTTGAGTCCCGGTAACATCTCCGGGGCCGATGCCGTCATAAAGCAGAGATGAAACTGCACCAGCGGCGGCAATTGAAATCCCCGCTTTACCTGCTCGCAGCAGAAACTGTCGTCGCTCGATTTTTTTCTCGTTTTGCTCACTCATTGTTAATCACTTATAATTGGCGGAGCTTGGTAATAAGTTTAATCACTAATTCCTCCGCCGGCTTTTGTTCGTCAGCCTCGTGGATACCAACAACAAACGCTCCTGCTGTAGAGACAATTTCGGTGGAACCGTAGAAATCGACAATTTTACCTTCCAGGATTTTATCGACCGGCTCTTTTGCGGTGGCTCCGTTATCAATTAGAAATTTATAATAACTTTCGCTGACAGTTTTAGCATCCTGCTGGTTTGAACACCTGCTCAGAAACGCCGTAATGTTCTGCCCGTCAACGTCATACTTGGCAGTAAAAGTATTACTCAACCCCTCGAATCCAAAGGCGTTTGTCAGGTAAAGCCTGAAACTGTCTTCGACCAGATGCTCTTTATCAAACAGCGCAAATTCAGCTATCTCGGTGTCTTCATCAACAGTAAAATTTGCTGAAATACTACCGGCAACTTCCTCCATTGCTTTAAGCAATTCCTCCGATTCGGAGTAGCCAACCATCTCTACATAATATCTGCTGTGGGCAAGATAAATTCCATTGCTGGTTTTATATCCAAATTGCATGCCCGCCAAGGCCTTGCCCTCAGCCCGCTTTTGTACGCTGTAAACGGAAAACGCATTTTTAACTTCCCCCATATCGAAAACATAAAGCTCCATTACTAAACTGTCGTCGTTTGCGTTTACAAATCTTTGGGTGGACAGCTCCACAAAGCCGGACTCTGTGTAAAATGGCGCCTTGCCGTTAATTTTTTCGTAAAGGGTTTCGGCATTGTAGAGCTCCGCTTCTGAAAGCATTTTGTAGCCGGAAGGGACCAAAGCCGTTTCCGCTTTTTCGCTTAGATCAAATTGCTTTATAAACACACCAAGGCCAATAAGAAAAAGAACAACCAATATACAGATACTCACAGCAGTCTCAAGACGCCTTGCGCGATGAGGGACAGAACCCATAGCCAACTCCAATAAAGGCAGTTTCCCCGTCAGGATTTTGAAAAAACCGGTAATTATAACGCAAAAAACAATGTTTCCAACCGGGTTACTTGACCCTGAAATTTAAAAAGATTATACTTTTTGCCGGCTTCTTTGTCAATATTTTCAGTTTAAGTATTTCATAGTGAGGACAAGTCTTATGACCAAAAGAAACTTAATGTCAAGAAGAACCACCCTTAAGAGTATCGGTGCAATAGGCGCCTCGGCGTTTCTGGGTTCCAGGACCGCCGCCGGCAAAGACAGGGAGGCTGAAAATTACAGTTTGGGCGATATTCGAAAAAAAATATTTCAAAAGGTCTCTCAGACGCCTTTTATTGATACCCACGAACACCTGCCCGAAGAAAAGCAGCGTCTTCATCAAAGCCGGGAAAACGACGACTGGACTAAGGTTCTAAGTCATTATATCAACTATGACATTCGCACCGCGGGGATGCCGCAAGAGTCCTATGATAAGTTATTCTCTCCCGCGACTGACCCAATCGAAAAGTGGGCTTTACTTGAGCCGTTTTGGCCGGCCGTAAAAAATACCGGCTACGGACAGGCGGTCAATATCACACTGAATAGACTTTATGATGTCGATGAACTCTCAGCCAATACAATCAAAAAAGTACAGGCGGGATATGAAAAAGTCCGTCGTCCCGGTTTCTATAAATATATTTTATGTGATTTGGCAAATATAGAATCCTGCCAGGTCAATTGCCTCAGCCGCCCTTTCAGCGAGTCCGACATGCCGACGCTGCTGATGCAGGATTTAAGTATTTTGGGAATGTTTTTTGGGCCTGACCTTAAGGAATTCGGCCCGCCGACGGGTATCAAAGTCACTTCACTGTCCGACTGGCACAGGGTGATGGACTGGTGGTTCAATAAATATGAAAAATACGCCGTGGCTGTCAAATCACAAAACGCCTATAATCGCGATATCAACTATGAGAAAGTGCCAGCCGAAAAAGTCGAAGCTATATTCAAAAAGAGACTCGCCAAACAAAAACTCACCCCCGAGGAGAGAAAGGCTCTTGAGGACCACTTGTTCTGGTATGCGGTCGAAAAAGCGACCAAAGCCAACCTGCCGGTTAAATTGCACACCGGTATCTATGCCGGTTATAACAAGATGCCGCTGTCGCGACTCATTAACAATCCCGGTTCGGCAACGGATTTGTGCCGTATGGCGCCACAAACACCGTTTGTTTTTATGCACATCTGTTACCCTTATTATGAGGAATTGATTGCCGCCGCCAAACACTACACCAATGCAAATGTGGATATGTGCTGGGCGTGGATTATCAATCCCGTCGCCGCTAAGGACTTCCTGAAAAAATATCTTGTCACCGCCCCTGCCAATAAAATCCTGACTTTCGGCGGCGACTATATCCCCGTTGAGCCCGTTTTAGGCCACGCCGTAATTGCCAGAAACGGTATAGCCCTTGCCCTCTCGGAACTGGTGGAAGAAGGATGGTTAAGCCTGAACAATGCGCTGGAATTAATCGACCCCATAATGCACGCAAACGCTCGGCGCATCTTCAATCTTGCCGAAAAAGAGAAAGTGTTAAAGAATGTAAAATGGAGCTGATGAAGGTCAATGTCGCCGGCTAAAATGAGGTCAATGAAAAAAATGAAAACTGTACGTATTGCTATGTGCCAGATTTTTTCGCTCGGCGGAGACCGCGGCGGAAACTTCGTCCGAATTGAAAACGCAATTTCCCAGGCCAAAACCGCCAGGGCCAATATCATCTGTTTTCCGGAAACCGTCATATTAGGCTGGGTAAATTCCGATGCTCACCAAAGGGCCTGTCCAATCCCCGGCAAAGACTCCGGACGCCTTTGCCGGCTGGCAAAAAAATATAAGACGTATCTTTGCGCAGGCCTGGCTGAAACCAAGGGCACAAACCTCCATGACTCTGTAATATTAATCGATGATAACGGCCGCATTCTTCTAAAGCACAGAAAGATAAATATATTGACCGAGCTAATGACCCCGCCCTATACCCCGGGCAAAGAGGTTAACGCAGTCCAGACAAAATTCGGGAAAATCGGCCTGTTAATCTGCGCCGATACATTTGAAGATGCCATCCTCAAAAAGATGGCTGCCCTGAAACCGGATTTGCTGCTGGTCCCTTACGGCTGGGCGGCGCCCGAAGACAAGTGGCCCGCTCACGGCAAAAAGCTCGAAAAAACCGTGAAAAAAGCAGCTAAGAAAACCGGTGCAGCCGTCGTCGGCACCGACGTCGTCGGTGAAATAACAAGAGGCCCATGGAAAGACCAGTTGTTCGGCGGGCAAAGCGTCGCCGCAGACAGCAGCGGCCGAATACTCGCCGTCGCCGCAGACCGCGACCGCGACGTAAAAGTCGTTGCTGTAAAACTCTAACGCCGATATTTGAACTTGCCCGCTTAGTTTATAACCTCAATAACAAATCTTAGCCGAATATTACCTCAAACTGAGGTTTTTTTACCCCTACAGTATTTACAGAGCGCAAATAGGTAGTGAAACTTGTGTGAAACAATGATATCAAAACTTGATATTCTTTTGAGGAGTTTTTTAATTATCGACGTTGATAAGTATTGCGTCCTTTAACAAGTAAAGATTTCATCTTCATCAACGCTATGATGTACAGAGTTCAAAAGCTGTACGTTTTAGGAAAGCAGAAATATCCCGGACAGCTACCAAATTCGAAGATGTCCATTCGGAATCGGGTAAAACAGTTCTTGCCTTATTATCTTGAACTTCAAGTATTTGAAAGCCGTTATCGATTAAAATGCCTAATAAGTCGCTCGAATTGTAACCAAATCTGGCGGCGATGGAATCAACGGTTTCAAAGTAAATACATTGTATTTTTTGTAAGAGTTGCGTTGTTCCTTCTATGACGAATTTCTCATAGCCTTCGACGTCTATTTTCATTAGTGCTACTGGGTCCTGCTCAATTCCTATACTATCAAGCCTCTTCATTGGGACTTTGAGACCGGCAGCCCCTGAAACAATAAAATTATGGTCATCTTTTCTCTGGTTGTTCGATAGCAAAACTGTTTTGTTTTCGTTGTCTAAAGCTACATTAAAGGTTTCCAAATTTGCTATATTGTTCAGAGCAATGTTTCCTTGAAGATATTTGTATACCTTTTGACAAGGTTCAAACGCATAAACTTTGCCTGTTTGGCCAACCAGAGTGCTTGATAGTAAAGTTAAAAAACCTATATTTGCGCCGACATCAATAACTACATCCCCGGTCTGTAAATAAGCCCGGAAAAATTGTTCTTCTTGTGAGTATCTTTTTTCAGGTATATATTGTTTGAGCCAGAGCACTTTTGATGCATGTGAGGGATAGAATCTCAAAACAAAATCTTTCTGGTTAATCCGGAATAAAGAAGAAAATCGGGTTCGCACCAGAATAGTTGCAATGTTCTTAAACAATAAACGCTTAATGCTCATAAAAGTCTTCACTAACAATGACCAAATAAGGTAATTCAGTTGTTCTGATGCTGAAACTACAATTAAAAAGGTAGGTTGTCAACGGATAACATATCACGATATCTAATTTTTGAAAGGTTTTTGGCGGCAAGCAAAAACTTTTGTATATATTGGGTTATTCTAACATAATGTCCTGTTGATGATGTAGTCATGCTGGAATCCAAAGACTTTCGTTGTAATGTATACAAGGGTCTCCGCTACGTTCAATTCCTTAATGAGGTTGAAAACCTCACATGTTTAGCACCAAAGCTTTCGTCTTGGGTGGCCGTAATAAACTACGAACTCTCAACTACCAACTACCAACTTCGTACCGATTGCGCAAGTATACAGATGCAAAATTGAAATTTTTTTCAAAAAAATTTTCCCCTTTCCTAATAAGCACTTACAAACTTTTACTCCCTCGAATTTACACGATTTTTCGTATCAAACGCGCAAGTTCCTCTAATTATGGGGAGGCATATTTTCCCTCTCCGTGATAATAAATGTAGGAGCCTCTTTCAATGACTACAGAAGTATATAACAGGGATATGTCATCCCAAGAAGATACTACTTTGGCATGCAACAGGGGATTATGCAAAACAAACCCAATTTTCTAAAGTATCCAATGAACACAAGCCCAGTTATGACAAAGCCTTATGAATAAAAATCGCCCCTTCGCCAATCTGAAAACAAAGCCGAAACAAACCCAATCTCCGAAAAGCAAAAATGAAATTAGACTTATATTTAACAAAGGATTACGAAAATGAACCACGCCTTTGCCCTCCGGCAAAACAAACCCAATCAAAGCCAATTTATGCCCGGGCTGACCGAACCAATAAATACCTGTTTTTGGCTTCCCAGAGATTTACTTCAGGAAAAGCTTATGGTAATCCCCCTGAGTTTGAAAATATTACTCATTGACCTGACAGCCGAGGCTCTGGTATAATGACTAATTAGAAAAATAAGGAGACTTAAAATGACCGAATATATGCAAAATATCCTGGCTTGGGGGTTTGGTTGGCAGGAAGGCCTGATTATCCTCGTCATCCTTCTGATAGTGTTCGGCGGACAGAAACTGCCGGAACTGGCCCGTAGTATAGGAAAAAGCCTTACCGAATTCAAAAAAGGCTTCCACGAAGCTGAAGAGGTTAAAGACGACTTGGAAAAAGACGTCAAAAAAATCAAGGACGATATAGTCAATGAGGCCAAAGACGCCGCTGGTCTAAAGGAAGAAGATTACACCGATTAACTCATGCCGTCCGGGTTGTTTTCAGATTCTATCCTTTAAAAAGACAACATATAGAAGTTAATTGACAATTTTCAGATGTCAGTTAAAAAACGAAAATCAAAAAAAAGAAAGCAGGAATCAAGCCAAGAGCCGCTTGATACCACTATGAGTTTGGGAGACCACCTTGAGGAATTGCGCGGGCGGTTAATCCGCGCTATTATCGGCTTAGTGCTCGGCGCCGCCGTTTGCCTCATTTTTGGCAGGCGAATAGTTCACTTTATAGAAAGTCCGTATGAACAGTTAAGACAAGAACAAAAGTTTGTGTTTGGTACAAGCTCCGAGCTTCAAAATGACTTGGACAACAACATCATCTCGAAAGATTTGCAGCAGGGATTCGAAGACAAAAATATCTCACTTTCGCCGGACGTCGCTATTTCGATAGAGCAGAAAGGCCAAAGATGGCTGATAATCAATAACAAAGATAGATATATTATTAGCAAAGAGAAAGATAAACTAAGCATCTATTATCAAAAGTACCCCGATCTTCCCGAACTGAAGTTCTTTGGCCCGCCTGACATCTTTGTCGGGTATATGAAAATAGCAGTTATTTCAGGCCTGATTCTTTCTTCCCCATGGGTTTTTTATCAGTTGTGGATGTTTATCGCTGCCGGACTCTATACGCATGAAAAACGATACGTCCATTACTCCGTACCTTTTTCGGCGGCGCTATTTGTAGCGGGAGCCCTGTTTTTTCTTTTTGTAGTGGCCCCGATTTCACTCCGTTTCTTTCTGAATTTCGGCAAATACATTGGCTACGCCCCAATGTGGGAGTTCCGAAGATATATATCTTTTATAACCATCCTTATGCTGGTTTTTGGTATCGGCTTTCAGACACCTATTGCTGTTTTTGTTTTGAACAGGGTAGGCCTGGTTTCAATCCAGGCATTGAGAGAGGCAAGAAAATTTGTTTTCGTCGGAGTCTTTATATTAGCAGCTTTAGCCACACCACCTGATGTAATTTCTCAGGTAACGCTGGCCATTCCGCTGTATCTTCTGTTCGAATTGGGCATACTCTTCAGCTACATTGCTGGCCGAAGGGAAAAACCGTAAAAAAAGTCTCTTCAAACATAATCCCAGCTGTAAGGTAAATATAAACAGCATCAACAACATACAAAAGCTCAACAGGTTCAGCTTTATTAATAAGGTATATAAAATGAAACAGTCACCCAAATGGCAGTGCACCAGGCGGCGTATTTTTTCTAATATTGTAATTGTACTTGTCAGTGCTGTATTGCTGCTGGCTGTTTACCTTATGATACAGAGCGACCATACTCCTTTCCGATGGTGTGTGGCTACCGCTTATACCGGCCTGATTTTATTGGCGGTAACACTGCTGACCGGCCCGGTGAATGTCCTGTTCGACCGTCAAAACCCTATATCCACCGATATCAGGCGAGACATCGGTTTTTGGAGCGCTGTTATCAGCATTGTGCATGTGGTAATCGGCCTGCAGTTGCATATGGGTAATATGCTGTATTACTTTTTCAGGCCGGTCGGAGAATCCAAAAACCTGGTCTTGAGATGGGGCACCTTCGGCTTCGCCAATCATACAGGCCTGATAGCAACTATCATCTTCATACTGCTGCTCGTAACGTCCAATGACCTGTCAATGCGGATACTCGGCGCCAAACGCTGGAAAGCAGTTCAGTACACTAAATTATCCCCTCTTCGCTATGGTGGTGGCACATAGTATAATATATCTGGTCATCTTAAAGCGCTCGCTCTACTATTCAATCACTTTTGCAGTAGTGGTTATAATTGTGGCGGTTTTACAGTTAACAGGCTTTTGCAAAATAAAGTATAAATCGAGAAAAAATTCCCTTAATATACCCGACCGGCCTTCTGTAGCAGTTGATAACTAATTGACAACAACTTCATCCTGATAGGCAGGGACAGTTACCTCCCAGCCGGTTTGTTCTTTGATATAATCGCCGAAATGCTTTGCGCTTTCACTCTCACCGTGCACGACAAAAACCCGCCGTGGGGGTTTATCCAATCCCTTTAGCCATCCGAGCAATTCCTCTTTGTCCGCATGAGCAGAAAACCCGTGTATCCTCACTATCTTCGCCTTGACCGGATGTTTGGTGCCGAGTATCCTGACCTTCTCAATCCCATCCACAATCGACCTGCCGAGCGTACCGATTGCCTGGTATCCAACAAACATTATCGTACATTCCGGCCGCGTAATGTTATTGACCAGATGATACTTTACTCTTCCGCCGGTGCACATCCCCGACCCCGCTATCACCATAATCGTTCCTTTGGCATTGTTAATTGCTTTCGATTCATCGGCTGTGGAGGTCATTTCCAAGCCCGGCAGTCTAAACGGTGATTCATGATTATTGACAAATTCCGTCATCTCCTCATCGAACAATTCGGGATGATGCTTAAAAACTTCGGTGATTCTCGAGGCCATCGGACTATCCAGGAAAACTTTCAAAGGCTCTATCGTTTTTTCCAGCAGTAATTCGTTCAGATAGTACAAAACCTCCTGAGACCGTTCGAGAGCAAAGCTCGGAACAATAATATTGCCGCCGGCTTTTCTTGTTGAGTTTATCACTTCACCAATCAGTTTCTTTATATCTTCGGTATCATGATGTACCCTGTCGCCATAAGTGGATTCTATGAGGATGTAGTCAGCAGCATCGAAAACAGTCGGGTCGCATACAATCGGTCTGTCCGGCCGGCCAATATCACCGGAAAATAAGATAATCCTTTCCTGGCCACCCTGGCGCACCTTGGCTCTTATTATAGAAGAACCAAGCACATGACCTGCGTCATAGAAAGTCGCTTCAACACCGTCACCGATATCCACCGATTTGCGGTATTCGACAGGTGAAAAAAGTGGAAAACAGGCCTCAGCATCTTCGATGGTATAAAGCGGAATCTCCGGGTGTTCAACTTTCCGGCCTTCTTTCTCATGTCTCTTGCGCTTATGTTCGGCGTCTTCTTCCTGTATCTTCGCAGAATCCAGCAGTATAATCTTCGCAATTTCGGCTGTGGCCTTGGTACAATATATCCTGCCTTTGAATCCTTCTTTGACCAGTTTCGGCAGCAAACCGCAGTGGTCCAAATGGGCATGTGTTAAGAATACAGCATCAATACCGGCCGGTGGTATTGGAAACGGGTCCCAGTTTCTTTCTTTAAAGTGACGTTCCTGATAGAGACCGCAGTCTACCAAAACCCTGACATCATTAGCCTCAAAATAATGCCGCGAGCCTGTAACATTCTGAGCCGCACCGAGAAATTTCAGTTTTATTTGCATACTTTCTCCTGCCTTCTGTTAGAAATTTATTCACCTGGCGTAGGCAAGACCGCCTGCCAGTTGTTGGGGTCGTTGCCATAAAGGTATGGGTCGATTCGCGTCAGCGATGATATCCCATCTCCGTTTTCGCCGTCCGGTTCCGTCGGCCAGGGATATTTATCACCGTAGTTAATACGGTCTATGCGTATGTACATTCGCACATCCCCATCCATATCACCGGGCATACCAATTTCGACTTTTTCACTATCATTTGCCAGCTTGCCGCTGGTCCACTGGAATTTCTGTATCCCGCCGGGTGTGCCCGGATACGCCGCATCAAACACCGCTATGTCCTTAACAACCAGTAAATATCCGTAAGCCGGTATCGTAACGCCGAGCGGGAAAGTAAAATCTACCCCATCGGTCAACTTCCACGGAACATAGATAAGCTGTTCGTTGTCGTACTCCTGCAGATCCACAGGATAATTTTCTATGTTGTAAAGTTCTATATATTCAGCGTCGCCGTCCGGTTCGGGATGATACATAATTTCATTAATCACAATGGGACCGACTTTAGGATACGCATTGGCACTGCCTGGGGTGTTCAGGCTCATCGCTACAAAGTTATACGTATCGGTGCTGCTCTTGTAGTATCGGCCGAAAGCTATACCTGTCTCTGAAGCACCGAAGTCCTCGTCTTCACTGTAACCGGTCAATTGACCGTCCAGACCCGAAGACAGATATACTGTTTCACCGTTTTCACTTAATGCAAAACCTGTGTGACTGCCCGGGTCAGGCGAGCCGTAACCAAAATTTACATCCTCATAAAACACAATATAACCGTTTGGCGGTATCGATGTGCCTATTTCAATTTCGTATTTAGTCAAATCTAAATTGTCATCGCTGAGGAACCAGCCACCAATGTTGATGGGCTCTTCTGTGCTGTTATGTAGTTCTATCCAGTCAGGGTTGCCTCCGTGAGAATGCGCCAGAACTTCGTTAATTACAACAGCACCAGGATTTTGAACCGGACTTGCATCATCGGCTCCCGGCGAGCCGTCAATGGCTGCACTCGGCCGCCAGCCGGCCCTATCATCCCAGGTATCCAGATTGGGTTCGTTACAATCAATAACAACCAGTGAGAAACCGATGCCATCGGTTATCGGATACCAGCCGTCATTATAACTGAACTCCTGAATTGTACTGTTAGTAAAATCTTCCAGTTTAATAGTCTCTCCGCCATTATCCAGTTGTCCGATATACGGGCCCAAAATCTTCTCCGCCGGCACCGGCACAGTCGGATATCGCTCGGCAAAAGCATTCGGCTCTTTCACAACAAGAACATATTCATCAGGGGCCAGTGTAACAGAATTATTAACTTTGATGTCATCAATGAAAACCTCAACATATTCATCACCGGCGGTAGCATCGTTGTTATACGCGCCCACTGTTAACGTATGAGGTGAGCCGGCGGCGGTCAATGGAACCTCAACTGTGTAACTCATCCAGCCGTAGTCATCTTCACCTCCGCCGTTGCCGTTACCAACCCTGTGAAGTAAAGAGTTATTTTCTTCACTGCCATAGCGGACCCCATCAATATCCAGTATTGCTTCGCCATACTCGTTATTCTCATAACCTTCGCCCATCAGCATTCGATATCGCAGGCTGACTGAAACAGTCATATCGGCTTCGAGGGTAAATTCCTTCGACCAGCCGCCGGAAGTGGCCCCGCCGGTCGAACCGGGGCCAAGATATACTCGCAGTCCGCCGCCATTATAGCCGCCGGAAGTCTCGAAACTACCACTGGCTTTACCTGGAATACTCGTGCCAAAGATATCATCGACATAGGTGAAGCTCTCACTGTTGCTGTCAAAGGAAGATGACAAAATAACATCACCAGCCTCCAAGCAAAAACTGATTCCATCGGTGAATTTGATGCCGCTCAGGTTCAGTGTCTCAGGTCCGATGTTTTTCAATTCAATGAACTCAAAGTCTTCACTCTCATAGCTGCTGCTCTGGCACGGGTCCTGTGGATGATACATCAACTCTGTGATACGAAGATGCTTTTGCTGCTCACTTGGGTTGCCGGTATAAGTAATAGTGTCAACGATTCCACCTTCGGTGTCGAGCAGATTTATTGTCTCACCCCAGCTTGACAGATGTCCTCTGTAATCACCCTGGATAAAAAGGTTTTCGCCACCCGTTGGAGAGGTCAAACGAGAGCGAAAAGCTTTAACATTAGGCGAAATGTACAATGTACCGCCCTGTGGGATAACAATCCCCGGCTGGAAGGTATGCTCAACGGCTCCGGTAACTTCCCAGCCGGAAATGTCTATGGCCGTGGATTCGTTATTGATTAACTCGATATATTCCTCATCCTGATTGTAAGAAGCAGGATTGAACTCGATTGTGCCGAAAGATATGTCCGGGCTGGCTGGTTGGGCCGATGGTATGTCCGGAGCATTGTAAAGGTAATCGCGAATTGGAACTAAAAAGTCATCTTTCATAATCTGGATAGCCTCATCCATTCGCTGCTCTGGAAATCCGCAAACCCAGGGGTTGCCCCATCTTAGGAAATCAAGTTCCGCATCAGGCAAGGCCATTGCAAGCATTTCATCAAGACGCTCTTCAAGTTTCAGTTGTCCTGTCGGAGTACCCGGCGCCTGGAGCAATTCGTCCATCAGAGTCCGCAAACGGCGGAGGTACATTTCCTGGAACAGCGGCGTATTCCAGATAGCGCCTATGACTCTGTTATTGCCGAGCCAGGAGCCTTCATAATACGTATTCTCGAGAGCTACAATATCGTGACAGAGGCCGTGATAGTTGCGGCCGAAAGTCAGGTCCTTGTCCCACGGCAAAACCTGCCACTCGCCGTTGCCCTCGGTGTCGCGGTAAAGATAGTGGTTTTTATGCAAATGGTCGCGGTCATTCATTATAGATGTAGCGGCAATGTATGTAATGACCTCAGGGATATTGACGTTGTCCAGCATATAGGTCTGTCGGTCGGGATTGTAAGGGCTGATGCCCTCGACAAAAGCCCGCAGGTCGTTGCGGTTTTCATTCAGGCGGGTTTTCTTCTCAATAACTGAAGGGGAATCCCACACGTCATCGAAGCAATAAATGACCTTGTAGAGAGCGCCCCTCGAATCGAGGAGTTCTTCCCGTTTGAGCATATCTTCATCAACCTGCTCTATCCAGGTATCGAGACTGTAGAACTGGCCGTTTCGCTCGATCCTGATAAGAAAACCCTCGCAGCCCGGAGTACCGGCTTTATCGTAAGTTTCATAGGCTAGAGCTTGGCGAACGTAGGATTTTTCGTAGTAGTTGGTGTTAAGGTTGAACTCAGCTACGCGGGGTAAAGCCGGGTCGAACTGGAAGTGTTCGCCGCGATTGAAATCGAACTTGTGGCTGGGACAGGGCGCGCTGGCTGTCGAGCCGCCACGGCTGCGGACAAAGATGTTATCATAAAACTGACCCAGATAGAATACTGAGGCGCGGGTTCCCCATGATAGATCGGCATTTACTGTATCATATACGAACCAATGCAATATTGGCAGACTGCTGGTAACCGCAGGGTCGGCGATAATTGTTCCGAGGTATCTGGCTGAGCCGGTCGGATATAAGAACATCGGCCAGCGCGAACTAACATTTTCAATGTCCTCTGCATCAATATACCAACGTACCATTTCACCCATGTCCGATGCCCCGGCAGGAATACTTGCCCCGTAAACATCGTCTCCCGCTTCGCCATCGCCGTGGGCGCCATCGTCATACATACTGACAGTTACTTCACTGCCAAACATTACACGATAATGCAATTTTACCGAACCCGCATCTAAAGGGTCAAATGACTCGGTTATTTTCGCAGTAACCACTATATCTTCATTATCTTCCGGAACCAAAGGAGAGTGCTGCACATCCTGTATGATAGGCCCTAAATCGCCGGTTCCCGCCCAGTTTTCCGCTCCAGGTGTCGGGGTCGGGAAATACAATGGGGCATTTAATAAATCAGGGTCGGTTCCAGCGGCGAGTTGTTTGACCAATAGCTCAGCATCGATAGACAAATCAACTGTATCGATACCGTAATTCAAAACATGTATTGCCAGTTCATTGGTACCCTCAACAAGATAGTCATAAGGTATAGGCAGAATTATTTCCTCCCAGAAGGCCTCAACGGGTGATTGGCCGGTTACATCGTCGTATGTCTTTTCACCGGAAAAGGTGTTGCGCCTTGCTATTTCCGTACCATTTATCCACACAACACAGCCATCATCAACATAGAGATTAAGTGTCAGCAATTTAACGTCCTGAAGATTCGAAATATTGAAGGTGTGACGCAGATAAACCGTACTGTAGTTATTACGCATATCACTGAGTACGGTATTGTCATCGGCATCGCCATATCCGATACTCGTCTGGCCTATCAGCCATGTTTCATCTTCATTGAAATCAGGAAAACGCCACGCATAAATGGGGTCTGACGCCTCAGAAAGCCCCTTGCGATAATGCCAGACGGGCGACTGGGCGGGAACCGCAGGGATGGTCTGTACGGTTTTCATATTTAAGCCGTAGGATACATCAGCGCATTGCTGCGGATATGCAGGGGCATACTCCTGCGCGACCGTTCCGTTCGGATATACAATCGCCAAATACTCGCCGGTGGCACTGAGCTGGAAGTTTGTATGCAGGGGATTATCGGGGTCTCGACAGTCCCTTCCGGAAGCAAAAACGACCAAAAACTCACCGGCCTCGAGTTCCACGCCCTGGGGGAACCTCCACTTCGTCAGATTGTCGGCACTGTCGGTAAGGTGCCAGCCGTCGAGGTCTATGGTTATGTCGGAAACATTTAAAACCTCAATCCAATCGCAAAAATCACCATTTTCGTCGGCCAGCGTCTGGCTGTTTGAGGCCATAAACTCGCTGATTACCAGCGGTGAGCCGACATACCAGTTCTCGGCCAATAGGGCAAAATCAACCATATTAACATCGCCGTCACCGCTCAGGTCGGCACAATTAAAATCGCTGCAGCCGCCAGTGTTGAGCCACTGGTCGGTGAAAACCAGCAGGTCTTTCAAATCGACTCTGCCGTTGCTATCAAGGTCGCCTGTCGGATTTGCCGCCCACGCGGAGCCGGTTAAAAAAACCGCTAATAACAGTGATAAAAACAGGGTTTTTCTATACGTGTGTATCTTTTTATCTTTTCTCACAGACGTTTTGACCCGCTTATTATGGTTCCAACTTTCTTTGTCAATTGTGGAAAAAACATTATAATTATCCGACGAGTGAACTTTAATCATCTTAACATAATTTGGGCAGTTAAGTCAATGCTTATTCTACTCAAATTGACCTGGTTTGCCGATGTGTCGTGATGCAAGTATTGATTTGAGAGAGTGGTTTTTAAGTTGGTGTGCTGGGCTTTTTAAGTTTTTTCGGCTGAGGTATTTAAGCTGGCTGTTATAATTTTTTTTTGGGGTGGTGGGATTGAAAATAGTGCGTTTTTTGGTTAATTTTCTTGCTTAATTTGCGAATGGATTGTAAATTAAGCGGGAAAGAGAAATGTAGTTTTGCTTAGGTTTAGATTGTAAGGGCCTGTAGCTCAGTTGGTTAGAGCAACGCACTCATAATGCGTCGGTCGTAGGTTCGAGTCCTACCAGGCCCATCGGTTTTTTTGGATAAAACGGGAGGTATCAGTAATACAGGGGCGATTAGCTCAGTTTGGCAGAGCAGCTGACTCTTAATCAGCGGGTCACAGGT
>CAZIKS010000076.1:6568-15968 GCA_964539795.1 uncultured Pirellulales bacterium | reverse complement strand
AAGGTATTTATCGAGATAATATTTGCTTTTCTTTCCGCTGCGAAGGGTAAAATCACCTTCAAGATACGCAGTTTCCTTGATACGCTTTATTAGCTCTTCTCTGGTCATTGTTTGCGCTCCATGATTTGTGCTCGTTGATATGGGGACAATTTATACTTTTAGTTCCACTGTTGTGTTTAATTGTTTGCGGTATTTTCTACGGATTGGCGTTACGATATCCTTTATGAATTCATCGACCTGCTGTGGAGCCCGGCCGATATAGCTTTTCGGATTCAGTACACTTTTGAAGTTTACTTTGCTAAAAGCGGCATCGGCTTTAAGGCGGTCAATCAGGTCGTTCGCCCGGCCGAGTTGTTTTACCTGGGCGGCGGCGGCGTGTGAATGCTGTCTTATTTTTTCGTGCAGTTTTTGCCTGTCTCCGCCGGCCCTGACGGCTGCCATTAAGATGTTTTCGGAGGCCATAAAGGGCAGTTCCGCTTTTACGTGTGCAGCAATAACTTTCGGATAGACAACAAGGCCGTCAAGTACGTTGATAAGGATTTCCAAAATTCCGTCAACGGCCAAAAAGGCCTCGGGGATTACAATGCGTCTGTTGGCCGAATCGTCGAGGGTTCTTTCGAACCACTGCTCGGAAGCGGTCATCTGCGGGCTGGTAGCAAGGCTCAGAACCAGCCTGCTAAGGGCTGTTACCCTTTCTGCTCGCATCGGGTTTCTTTTATATGCCATTGCAGAAGAGCCGACCTGGGTTTTAGCGAAAGGCTCTTCGAGCTCCTTTAGATTTGCAAGCAGTCGAAGGTCATTGCACATTTTGTGGGCGGACTGTGCTATGGAGGCGAGTGTGTTTACCACAAGTGTATCGGTTTTTCGCTGATACGTCTGGCCGGTAACAGCGCAGGTTTTTTTGAAGCCGAAAGCAGCGGCAATTGTTTTATCGAGCCTTTTGACCTTGTTATGATTGTCGTCAAAAAGAGCCAGAAAAGAGGCCTGCGTGCCGGTGGTGCCTTTTACACCTCTAAAGGGCAAAGTTTCGAGCCGGTGTTCGGTTTCGAACAGGTCTATCACAAAATCATAACACCACAGCGTCGCCCTTTTGCCGACGGTGGTTAACTGGGCCGGCTGAAAATGAGTAAAGCCCAATGTCGGGAGGGAACGATACTTCTTTGCGAATTTGCTCAGGAGGTTTATTACGGATGCAAGTTTGCCGGCAGTTAATTGCAGCGCCTCTCGCATAATTATCAAATCGGTGTTATCTGCGACGTAGCAGCTTGTTGCGCCAAGGTGAATAATCGGAGCAGCTTTCGGGGCGGCGTCGGCGAAAGTATGGATATGCGCCATAACGTCATGGCTAAATTTCTTTTCGTAGCGAGCGGCCCTGTTAAAGTCGATATCGTCAAGGTGTGCGGCCATCTGGTTTACCTGGGTTTGTTTTATGTCCAGGCCAAGCTTCTTTTGCGCCTTTGCAAGTTCGAGCCAGAGCCTTCGCCAGGTGCTGAACTTTTTTTGGGCGCCGAAAAGCTCGGCCATTTCTTTGGAAGCATTTCTTTCAACGAGCGGGCTTGTATACAAGTTTTTATTATCTGCCATTTTTTGCCCTCTTTATAATTCACCTGGTATCAATTTTTGCATGACGTTCGGCCAATAATTTTTCGATTTCTTCGAGGTCTTCAGGGCTTAGTACGTAGTCTGAAGCAGCGGCGGTTTCCGTAATCTGGTCGGGCTTTCTTGCTCCGACAATAGCAGCGGTAACCTCGCTTCGACGAAGAGTCCAGCTAATCGCCAGCTGTGAGCAGGTTCTGCCGCTGCGTTCGGCGATTTTTTTGAGCTGTTCGACGAGCTCCAACGTAGCGCCAAACTGCGGCTGCTGGAAGTCAGGATTTGTTTTTCGATGGTCGCCTTCGGGCAGATTTGCAAGGCGTTCGGGGTCGAATTTGCCGGCGAGCAGGCCTCTCTGCATCGGGCTATATACGATAACGCCGATATCGTTCTGCCTGCAATAGCCTAACAGCTCGTCTTCAACTTCTCGATGGAGCATACTATAGGGCGGCTGAAGCGAGGCGACAGGGTGGATTTTCTGTATGCGTTTGATTTGCTCGACACTAAAATTCGACACGCCGATATATCGCACTTTGCCCTCTTCAACAAGTTTTGTCATTTCTGTCCAAGCCTCTTCGATGTCTTCGTCCGGCTCATAGAAGTGTATCTGGTACAGGTCTATCGTGTCTATGCCGAGCCTTTTTAAGCTGTCGTGACATTCGGCCCGGACGCTTTCGGCTTTTAAGCGTGTTATTCTTTCGTGGTTCTCGTCCCAGCACAGGCCGCACTTGGTGGCGATAAGTGGTTTTTGTTTTATTTGCCTGAGGGCTCTTCCGACGACCGTTTCCGAACGGCCATGACCATAAATAGGAGCTGTATCTATCCAGTTGATACCTTCATCCATTGCACTCTGGACTGTGGCAATCGACTGGTCATCATCCTGCGGTCCCCAGCCGAACAGCCACGGCCCGCCCATTGCCCAGGCCCCCAATCCCACGGTAGTCAGCTGCAAATCCGTATAGCCTAATTGTTTTGTCTGCATAGTCATTCTCCCAAAAAATCAACCTTTTCGCCCAATAGCATATTGCGGATTGGAGTATATATCAACACTTTTGTGCTTTTGGCATGTAACTAATGCCAATGAGTTCCTTAAAAAGTGTTTTAAGGTTTACCATCCGCCCGGCTGAAGTATATCGCTGACTGGTTCATTCCACCAGTTCGGGTCTCTGAAATACTGCTTCAGCATCATCGCTGCAGTTACACCGTCACCCGCGGCTGTGGCGAGCTGCATTGCGGCGCCGACCCTGCAGTCACCGGCGACAAAGACACCGGGAACCTTGGTTCGCAGATATGCACAGTCGCATTTGATAAATCCGTTTTCGGTCAGGTCGATGAAGCCATTCAAAAAGCCGGTATTCGGCACCATACCTATGAATATGAATACGCCGTCACAGGGATAGTCTTCTTCTTTGTCGGTTTTTACGTTTTTAAGTCTGACCGACTCGACTTTTTCCCGGCCTTCGATGGCTGTTGCTACGGTTTCGTATTTTATAATCAAATTCGAGTTTGGCTCACTTGCTTTCTGTAACAGTTCTTCGGTCAGCACCCTGGTTGCTCTAAATTGGTCTCTTCGGTGTATTATCGTTACCTTCTCGGCGAATTTGGTCAGGTGGAGCGTTTCCTCGATGGCGGTGTTGCCTCCTCCGACGGCAACGACCTGTTTTCCTTTGAAGAACGGCGCATCACAGGTTCCGCAATAACTGACTCCTGCACCGGCGTTTCGGAACTCTTCCTCTCCGGGGACGCCAAGTTTTCGATAGTCACTACCGAGCGCCAGGATAACAGCCCTTGTGGTATAATTGTCGTCGTCGCAACTAACTTCGATATTGCCATCCTGTAGTTTTTTCAATGCAGTAACTTCGCAGCCGGTCTTTAATTCAGCCCCGAAGCTGAGCGTCTGGTTTTGCATTTTTTCAATCAGGCCGGAACCGTCTATTCGTTCGATACCGGGGTAGTTTTCTATTTTATCGGTGTTGCTGATTTGTCCGCCGGGTAAAAGTTTTTCAAGCACTAAGGTTTTTAATCTGTCTCGTGATGTATAAAGGGCGGCGGCCAGACCGGCGGGACCTGCACCTATTATAATACAATCATAAAGTCCTGTTTTTTCGGCCATAATTGAGAACCTCCAACTTTTCGAATTTCATATTTCGAGGCACTATCCACTATTTTATTAGAATTGGTTTTGCTCCAACAATTTATTTTTTTGCAAAATATAGTCAGTCCGTTCAGGAAATTGTTTCAGTATGTTTTCTATGCCGCTTCGTTCGTAGTAGAAGCCCCGGCCATTGAGAAGTTGGGCTCTTAATACATATCGGCCATTTTCCACTTCGGTGGTTTTTGAGACAAGGGCGGGTGTAATTATTCCATCAGCTTCTACGATATCGACAATCAACTTTTCACTGCTGCTGTCGAGCATCTGGATGAACAGAAGTTCGAGCAAAATTTTGGGTATTGCAGCGGGACCGAACTGATATTTTTTTTCTTCAGACGAGGGATTGAGTTTGCTAACCGTCATCAGTCCTGTCCTATCCAATACTATCGTAGCGACACTTCTGTCATCAAGGCTTGCGTTTTGGCTTTTCCAGATGAACTCGTTAAGAGCGTTATTACTTTGAAAAAGAGTTCTCCGTTCACGGGCGTAGCGCCTTTTCAAGTAGGAAAAACTCGTGGCTTCTATGTTAAATTGTGTGTTGCGGTCTAAACTTGTGAGCACATCCATTGTAAATCCGATGTTTTGTCCTGCGGCATTTTTAATCAGGGAAAAAACCGGCGCGTTTTGTGATATTTTTGCAGGATGGACTTCCAGAAAATGGTTTAGTCCCATGTTTTTGATGTCATCAACTATTTCGCCGCCGGTTTGCAGCAATTCATTATCCTGGGATTTTAAGCTTTCGGCAACTTTCTGGAATGTGTGCTCGGCTAAATCAATATCTCCAGTGGTTTGAAACACTTCGATGTCGAGTCGACGGCTGTCGGGCAACTGAACTGTGCCCAGCAAAATGCTGGGGAGTGTTTGCGGTTTTTTTATATGAGCCCAATCGACGGTTAGCGTTTCTGTCTGGATTTGACCTGTTTCGGTAATTATACCGTCAACCGAAGCTGCTTTTTGCTCAAATATGAGTTGTGGGTCGGTCTGAACGGCTGCCAGAAGGTACCGGCAACCGACGTGGGCCTTTACACTGGCGGATACGGGGATAAAATTGCTTGTTAAAGTGAAGCTGTTTTGCTGATACTTCCATTGCCCGTTTGTTCTCCAGCCGTTTCCAGCCGGGATTGAGACCGATAAGCCGGTGTGCTCTAATTCTATCGAGTCTGTGAGCACAATGGCGGACCTCGATGCGGTTATAAAGCGAGCTATCAGCAGAGCGAGGACAAAAAGGCCCAAAAGCGCTATTTTATCGGCCGAATATTTTTTCATTACATAAGTATTTTCCATACGCCTGACAATCATAATTGCTATGGGTGTTTTTTGCAATGGCGGGCACTTGATTTTGAGGTATTTTGCCCGAAAAACGGTTATTTTCGCAAATTTTGCCTGGGGGCGGTTTTGCTTATCCCCAAATAGTTCTTATATATTTAAATAGAAAATAAGTATCTATTCGGGGGCTCGTGATTAGCAGTTTTTATCATGAGAAATGAGATGTTGCCGGAGATTGGAAATGAGTGAAGTAATGATGCTGTGCGATGCTGAGCCGAGGAAAGTCTTAGAAATCGTAATTGAAAAAAAGATACCGGCCATTATGTCCTATTTATCACGTGGCAAATGGCACGCGGCCAAGATTTTGCCGGTGAGTCTTGGCGCCGACATATTTTATGTAGAGGTCTCGCCGAGAAAAAGGCCGTGCCCAATAAATGTCCAGCTTAGTCAGCCTGTCGGGATATCTTTAAAGTATGGGTACGGCAAGCTCGTTTTTGAAACCACCGTTGTGAGCCTTGAGTTGCCTTCGGGGAATCAAAGCGGTGGACGAATAGCGCTTTCGGTGCCGTCACAAATTGAGATGGTTCCGAGGAGAAGTTATTTTCGTGTCAACGTACCGGAGTCACTGAAAGTAAATGTGACAATGTGGCATCGCTGCCATACCGACGGTATCCCCAATCGCAACGACAATGAAGGCCATCCGGAATTTCCACCCGAGCAAAGGTTGTCACCGGAGCATTATTGGCAGGGCCGCCTTATCGACATATCCGCCGGTGGTGCACAAATCGCCATTGATTCAGCCAAGGAACCTGATTTTAGGAAAGGACAGTTTGTTGGGCTGCGATTTACTCCGATGCCTTACGAGACTCCGCTGATGTTTAATGCCCAGATTAGAAACATCCTTCCGACAGCCGATGATAATGTTGTATGCTTTGGGCTGCAAATGGTAGGCCTGGAAGCAAGTGCCGAGGGTAGGGCCATTCTGCATCGGCTTTGCAATGTCGTTGAGCGTTATTATCAAATGAACCAATCCAGCCTTAAGCAGCTTGACTTTCAGACGACAAACCCGTAGCCTGACACAACAAAGGGGGCAAGGGTGAACTAAATGTTGTTTGTTGCAGGTTCCGGCTGCGGGGCAAGTGCGATTTTCCTGCGGATTACCCTGTAATAAAACCATTTCACAAAGCCACTGGCCGCAAAGGTACAAAAACCCGTTACCAAAGCGATTTGCCTGAACCAGATAACCAGCCAGATAACAAACATACAGATTATTAGGTAGGCAAAAGGTTTTTTGCCTTTCATATACTGGTTTATTATATGCGAATACCTAACCCTGCTAACCATCAAAATCGCTATTGCCAATGTCACAAAGGGCAGTATATATGTAATGGTGCTTTCGCAGATAAGATATAACTGCGAGCTTTTGACAGAAAGTTCAGGGAGTGTTTCCTGGTGAAATATCACGAGGCTGACAATCACTCCTGCAGCGGCTGGACTTGGCAGGCCAATAAAACTCATATGTGCGGATTCATCCTCTTCGTTTTCGACGTTGAACCTGGCCAGGCGAATGGCGGCACAACATAAATATGCGGCTGCTACCAGCCAGATAAATCGCTGGAGGAGATTTTCGAAAGGGCCGTTCAGTTCGGTAAATCCGAATTTGTATTCGAGGACTTTGAGCATTAAAAAGGCCGGCGCCACACCGAAACTGATTATATCACAAAGACTGTCGAGCTGACCGCCGAAGCTGGAAGTGCTCTTACTTATGCGTGCGAGCCGGCCGTCGAGGACATCGGCAATCATTGCCAGCAGGACCATATATCCGGCCATTGCAAATGCGGCATTGTTAGCCTTGCTGGCAAATGCTATGGCTGCGAAACCTGCTACGCCGTTTAGAATTGTTATCAACGACGGCAAAATGGTAATGGATTTTAACCGCTGCTTCCGGACCCGGCGAAGCAAACCGCCTTTGGTTTTGCGCTTTTTTAATCCTGGCATCTTTCGTACCTTACAAGTGGAGTGGTTCCGGCTTTGACTTTATCGCCTATTTTTACCAGGCACTTTACATCCTGGCGTGACGGGACGTAGAGTTCTGTTCTGGAGCCGAATTTTATCATTCCGAATTTTTCACCGCCGGTTAATTGTTGTCCCTCTGCCGCACGGCAGACTATCCGGCGTGCAATCGCGCCGCTGATTTGCCTGACTATCAGCTTATCTTCGGGGCTGTCGGTTCTGACCAGGAACAGATTGTTGGCCTCATTAACCCTGCCGGACTGAGGGTTCATTGCATTTTTGTATTTGCCTTTTTTGTAAGTAATCCTCTCGACTTTTACATTGCAGGGTGAGCGATTGATGTGGGCGTCAAGAATACTCAAAAATATACCGATGCGCAGTGTGGTTTGGCCTATAAAATCGTTTTCTTCTATCGTCTCGATGTCGGTTATTTTGCCGTCGGCGGGTGCGAGGAGAAGATTTTTATCGACGGGGGCTGTCCGCTTCGGGTCTCTAAAAAACGCCAGTGACCATATCACGACCACGGTTAAAATCGCTTCGGCTGTATAAAAAATCCAGTTCGGCGGTCTTATCAACAGACAGGCAATCATTGCCGCAAATACCACAGCGGGGAAAATAGCCACCTGGGGCCAGCCGTATTTGGTCAGTGGGATTCTCATAAAGATATGATAACCTGCAGAGAACCCGCAATCAAGGGATAAGCGAAACGCTGGAAGGGAGCGATTGAGCAGGCGGGGGCCTGACAATGCCAGCCTCTCGAAACACTGGGTTTGAAATTGGGTTTGTTCGGCTTTAATTGGGTTCGATTGGGTTTGAATTGGGTTTGTTTTGGCGGCTGGCTGAGGGGCGGTTTTTGCGTATAACACTTTTTCAAATAAAAGGTTATGTTCATCGGGTTGTCCAGAAAATTGGGTTTGTTTTGCATAAAAGAGTTTGTAGTTCCCAGTTCATGGTTCGTAGTTTGGTTTCGTGTTTGTTAGTTCGCAGCTTGGATTTCTTTAGTTATCACAATAGTTTCCTGCATTTATTATCAAGAGGGTTGAAAAACACCCTCTCCATAATAAGATGAACTTGCGCATTTCGGTCGAAAATTTGTTGGATTTGAAGGAGAGAAAAATGTGTAAGTCTTTTCGTGGAGAGGAGTAAAAAAAATTTTAGAAAAGTTCTATTTATCTCATGGATACTTGCGCGTTTGGTACGATTTTTCGCTGCAACAGCGGAGAGTTTAAAGCGGGAAAAAAACCGCAAAAAAGGTGAAAGAAAAAACAGGTTTTGAAAAGAAAAGCGGAAAAAACGAAAAAAAGGCGAAAAAATGACTCGTTTTATTGTGTAAATTTGCAAAAAATAGCACATTGTTTTTCAATTCGGGCTTCGGTGTTAAAATAGGCAACCTTTGAGCGGGCCGTGCTTGGGGCAAGTTACTGGTTGACTGGTTAAATGTTAAAATAGGTAGTTTAAACAGGCCGCTTTTTGGGTGAGGCGTTGGCTGGAGGTTCGTCCCTGGGACTCCTGACGGAGTATTTTGTAGTTGGCAGGTAGTTGGGGCGGCTGGAACCTAAAAAAGGCCGAGCAAGACAAGCCCGGCCTGTAATTTTAGAGAATTAAGATTAGTTTGTTAGACGCCACGGAAGCCGCCGATTATCTCCCAGCGGCCCGGCTGCCCGTGAACCTGCCTGACATAAGAATGCTCCGGCTGCCATTGGCTGATTTTTCCATTTTCTTCAATTTCAACCGTACATGGTACATAAAGACCGCCAGTTACAGAATGCGGAACAGGATCGCCGATGGAAACAATTCGGATAAACCTGATTTGACCATATGTCTTCTCCATTCTCTTCGCAGGTGTACCGCTGAACAATCTACCCGCTTTGTCATAATCACGTTCAATTAAGGCTTCGAGAAATTGACGGACCACTTCGGCAGCTATTTCTTTATCAGTGAGTTGTCCCTGAATAAGCCCCACCTCTTGTGTTGTCTGATCCATTCGCGTTGCATCGGCTGGAATGTTATCAAGAGTAAACATTTCAGAAGCGATCGGCTGATTGTAATCGAAATACTCAACGGTGATTACCTTTTGATATTCACCTGCTTCTAACTTGTAAAGCTCTGCTGAATTTACAAGTCTTGTAGCCTGATCGACAAATAGAACCATACGCTGGAAAGGTGAATTGTCGTCCTCTTTCGTGGAAGTTGCTGTTACGACAATCGGCTCAGCTTTCTCTTGAGGTTCTGCAATTTCTAACTTTATTTTTCCCTGTTCTTTTTTTCTTTGAAGACGTTCAACGGCAAGCTTAGGATCCATCTGCTCCACTGCTTGGATCGCATTATCTGCGATTTGAGTGTCTTTGAGAGTAACCAGAAAATTTTTCTTTTCGA
>CAZIKS010000076.1:3764-6558 GCA_964539795.1 uncultured Pirellulales bacterium | reverse complement strand
CCATAGTTGCGCTTTGTTATTTTTCCACACTATGACTGTTGCACCATCGTCGGGTTCCATCCATGCTGGCTTATTGAATCGCATATTTTTGAGTTGTCCCGCTGCGTCAAATTCAACCCAAAATTCCATCGGTTCATCCTGTGAGACAACAGAGTTTCTAATATGCAGATAGCGGACACTGTGGCTGGCCTGAATTGTCTGCTCAATAGCGTACGCTGGTGTGACTATATCGATTGAGCCACCTAACTGATTGATGCCTATCATTACCGCAATAATTATTACCGCGGCGGCGGCGAGTTTTGTGATTTTACTTTTCATGATTTTTCTCCATATTTTAGACTGACGATTCAGCGTGTCAGCTTGTTTTAACTTTTCATTTTGTTGGCGAATAATACGATTGAAAACCTCGTCTTCGAGATTGGTTTGCCGGAAGGTTCGGCTGCCCGAAGTTAGTCTTTCGCTAAGGTCTTTTAGCTCTTTCCACTCGGCCCGGCACTGCCGGCAGTCCTTCAGATGTTCTTCAACTATTTTCCTTTGTGATTCGGGCAAGAGGTCTTCAAGTAATTCGGTCAGTTTTTCTTTACAATCTGTGCAATTCATCTTTGCACCTCACAATCTTCATCTGCCTTTTGCCCCCGCAGCGATTCACGCAGCATAGCATAGGCCCGCGATAGTGTTTTTGTAACTGTTCCTAACGGCATATCAAGCTGCTCAGCGATCTGCTTACAGGACTGCCCGCCGTAATACCTCAGCAGAATAACTTCTCTATAGGATTCGGGCAGTTCGGCAATCGCCTGTTCGAGGGCGTAATCCTGCGAAAGCTCCGGCTCTGGAATTTCCTCGTAAAATGAGCGGGCACTTTCCTGCTGACGGCGGCGCTGCCGTTCTCTTTGCTGCTCTTTTGCCACGTGATTGGCAATGCCTAACAGCCAGGAATAGAAAGACCTGCGTTTTTTCAATTCAGACAGGCCGAAGTATGCCCGAACAAATGATTCCTGGGCGGCCTCCTCTGCCCTGTCTTTATTGGCCAACCGGCCGACCAGATGAGCTAACAAAACCGCCTGATAACGGCGTACAAGACAGCGAAACTCGTCCGGATGGCCGTCCAGACATCGTTCAATGTAGTATTTGTCGCTTTCAGCCATAAAAACCTCAAAACCAAATAAGAATTCGAATCCTCATTATATAGTGCAGAATAAGGCGCTTTTGCGACAGAAAAAAATAAAAAAGGCCGAGTCGATAAACCCGGCCCCTCGGAGGAGGACACATAGAATTGCATAAGAAGCCCTGTTATATAAGCAGGGCAGCTTATTTATACTTGTCTCTATATTTATAGACGCAGAAAGGGGGCAAAAAGTTACAATATTTTTCAAAAATTTCTGAAAAATTGTAAAAAAAAGGCCGAGCAAAAAGCCCGGCCTTAACTCTTTTACTTCGGATACTGCCAACGATCAATCCCAATCCCGACTCCATGTATTTACTATTACACACGATTGCTGGCCATCGATTGTCCTGAATAATACGGAAGCACTTATTGTTCTGGTGACGTTACCCTCAAATCTTATTTTGCAAGGTACAATAGCAACCCCATGTTCCTGATATGGTTCTTTGATTTCGACAATTTCTTCGAAATTGCTACCGCTGTATTTATTTTGCCATTGCTCAGCAGTTGATGTTGGGCGTAATACCGCAACTGTCTGCCAATTGCCTTCAATGACTGCCTGCCAGTAACGTCTCGTAATTTCAACACAGGCCTGCTCTTCAGTCATATTTCCAAGCAACATCCCGGAGTTAGGATCCTGTAATTTACTGTTCCTTTCAGCAAGGGCAGGGACAATTTTTGCACCTTCGGGTATTACAAAATCAAACAATTCATCAGTTAAGGTTTCAAAAAAGGTAAGCGACTCTATATTAAAACCGGGTACTCCTTCTCTTTTCATATTATCCCATTGCTTCATACTTACAGGCAATTTGGATTCAACATCAAACTCAAACCACCAAGAACGTGGATCCGGCGCTGCAGGGTGGCTACATGTGACAAAAACACGCTCCCTGTTTGTGGCTGGGTCTTTGCCATAAGTCTCGTTCCAATCTAATGCCATTTTCTTTAATGATTCGAAGAATTCAGGCCCAGGCCACGGGCTTATTGCTGTCCCGTAACCTTCTGTAATTTTTACTGTCGCCGTTGCCGGATCATATTGGTATCGCTGGTCACCCGAAACAACTTGAATTGCACCTGTCTCAGATTCGATTCTAAGATGATTTGATGCTGTTTGTTCTTCGTTAGCTTTAGCCCACGCCTCAAAGGAAACCTCATTTGCATCTTTATCCAATAATATTCCTTTAAAGTGAATTCCATTAAACCTTGACAATAATTCGATAGTATCTTCGATTGCCCAGGCTGTTGATGCTGATTTGTCCAAAAAGTTAATTGCCAGCACGACCGCAATAATTATGACAGCGGCGGCGGTGAGTTTTGTGAAACGATTCATAATAAATCTCCCAAATATGAGTTTCTTTTTCAAATTTTTGATTCGGTGCGATTCGGTGCCTTCGGCATCAATGCGGCTCATTACGTTTTCGAGAAGCGAATCATCGGAGCCAATTGCCCGGCCGAGATTTTCCAGTTTTTCTTCGATTGGTTCTTTGGCAGTCATAGTTCTGCCTCCTTCAGTATATTTCGCAGGCGTTTATGTGACCGCGAGAGCTGTTTGGTTACGGTGCCGAGGCTTCGGCCGGCTATATCAGCGACTTCTTTTACGCTGCGGCTGGAAAAATATCGAAGCATAACGAC
>CAZIKS010000076.1:0-3754 GCA_964539795.1 uncultured Pirellulales bacterium | reverse complement strand
GCAACTTCATAACAGCGGCTATCAGCCTTTGTTTGTCTTCATCAAGCCGGCCGTCAGGATTTTCTATTGCCGTATTAACAGCCGTTTCCAGCGGTGCGGCTTCTGGCTTTCGGCGCAGTGAATCGAGGGCGCATCTGTGAGTGATTTTCATCAGCCAGGGGCCGAAAGCCTCTGCTTTTCGCAGTGCGGGCAGATTCTCATAGGCCTGCACAAACGCATCCTGGGCGGTATCCTGAGCCTTAGGATAGTCACTGAGCACGTTCAGAGCTGTTGCGCGAAGGGAGCGTTCGTAGCGTTTTACAAGCGCCGCAAATGCGGCTTTGTCGCCATCTAAAACAGCTTTTACCAGTTCAGCGTCCGATTGCACCTTAGAAAATCTCCAAATTGAAGCGCTTCTATTAATAAGAGCAGGAAAAAAGCAAAAATGCGACAAGAAAATTTTTTTTGCAGAATGATATTGAAGCAACTTCTATAAACGGGTCTTGACGGGAGGGGTGAAAAACGGTAAAACAGTCGAAAGGTGAGATGGTCGAGATTGCCGGTTTATTGCCTGAGTGCAATGAATGACGGTTAAAAAAACGGAAGACAAATAAAGAAAGGATGTAAGATGTACCCAATGATTGTTGATGTAACCGCCCGGGAGATACTTGACTCCCGCGGCAACCCCACTGTAGAAGTTGATGTTTTGCTTGATGACGGTTCTTTCGGGCGTGCGGCGGTTCCTTCGGGAGCCAGTACCGGCGCTTACGAAGCGGTTGAGCTTCGCGATACAAAGGCAAAACGCTATATGAATAAAGGCGTTTTAGGGGCCGTCAAAAATGTAAACGAAATAATCGCACCTGAAGTGTGCGGTATGGACGCCACGGCGCAGGAAGAACTCGACCAGTTGTTGATAGAACTGGATGGAACGCCGAATAAGAAGAAATTAGGAGCAAATGCAATACTGGGTGTGTCTCTGGCTACAGCTAAGGCGGCAGCGGACTCGGCTGCCCTGCCGTTGTATCGTTATCTCGGCGGGTGCGGCGCTAATATTCTGCCGGTGCCGATGATGAATATCGTTAACGGCGGTAAACACTCCGACAATAACGTCGATTTTCAGGAGTTTATGATTATGCCGGTCGGGGCGAAAGACTTTCCGAACGCCCTGCGGATGGGAGCCGAAACTTTCCATACGCTCAAAAAAGTCTTGTCTAAAAAAGGGTATGCCACATCAGTCGGCGACGAGGGCGGATTTGCGCCGATGCTAAAGAGCAACGAAGAGGCTCTGGAAGTAATAATGGACGCAATTAAAAAGGCAGGCTACAAGCCCGGTAAGGAAATTGCGATAGCCCTTGACCCGGCGGCGACGGAGATGTTCGACGAAAAGACGAAGAAATATAAATTTTTCAAATCCGCTCCGAATAAAAAAATCACCTCCGATATTTTAATCAATCACTGGGCCAAATGGGCGGGCAAATATCCGATAATTTCCATTGAAGACGGTCTGGCCGAAGACGACTGGGGAGGGTGGACAAAATTAAATAAAAAAATCGGCGACAAGATTCAATTAGTCGGTGATGATTTGTTCGTAACCAATACGAAACGTCTGGCCAAGGGAATAAAGCTTGGCTGTGCCAATTCGATATTGATAAAACTTAACCAGATAGGGACGCTGACGGAGACATTCGAAGCTATCGATATGGCTCGCAGGGCCGGCTGGACAGCGGTAATCAGCCACCGCAGCGGGGAAACCGAGGACAGCACCATCGCCGACCTGGCTGTCGCCAGCGGGGTGGGACAGATAAAGACAGGGTCATTGTGCAGAACAGACAGAATCTGCAAATATAACCAGCTTTTGCGAATAAGCGAAGACCTTGGGCCTGCGGCGAGATACGCGGGCTTTATGTTTAAATAAAAAATAAAAATTGATTTTAAGACGACAGGCACAAATCTTTCACTGGAGGAGAGATAATTGTGCCTGTCGGAATATTCAGTTTGTTCTATGCGAAGGCAAGATGCCATCCGAGTGCTTTTGTTTGTGCTTTTCTTTAGTGTAGGGGCGGCGGCTCTTTACGTTTCCATGTGCTGCGACGAGCTGATTGGTCACTATCGAAACAAACAAATGCTGCAAGCTATGGAAGACTCCAAGAGCCGGCTCAAATCTTTGATAGCTGATTACGATGCATTAACGAGTCGGCTGGAAAAAGACCCTAATCTTGTTATTGAGCGAGTTGCACCAGCAACATTAGGCACGGAACCGGCAGATTCGAACGCCATTTATCCAAAGGTGACAGCCGAGCAATTAGCCGCTGCAAAGAAGGCCTTAACCGAAGATATTGAGCCGGACCAGACAGAGCCGGCTGTTCCTGAGTGGCTTAGGCGCTGCAATGAACCTCGCCATCGCATCATTTTATTTTTGGCCGGTGCATTTTTAATTCTTGTTTCGTTCGTATGGTTCGGGTCGGCTAAACAAACAGGCCCAAAACAATTGTAGCGATTTACTCACCGGTACTGTATTTTGATGGGGTCAGCATTTTCTTTCTGGCGCTGCCAGAAAAACTCATAGGGATTTATCCAGTCGAGGTCGCTTCCAGTGAGTCGCTGGTTGATGATATATGAGACCACTTTGATGGTATAGTCCACGTCTCTAACGGCATTATCGAGGCCGATAGTGCCATGTCCGGGCAGGAGCAGGTCATATTGCATCGGTGTATCAGGAACACCAGACCTTCTGATATAAAATCTTTTTATCTTCCAGAGGGACTTTATGTACTGTTCCCAATCTACATAAATGTTTCCCATCCAGGCATGTCTGCCGAAATGAAGGACAATATCCTGACTTAAGAGGACATTTTTGCCATCGTGTTTGAAGTAGAAGCACGATGAGCCCGGGGTATGGCCGGGGGTGTAGATAACGCTAAGCTTAAACGAACCGAAAGATAATGTGTCACCGTCCTCGAATGTGGTAACGGGGCCTGTTACGGGCGTGAAATAACGTCTCGGCTCGGGCAGTCCGCCCCAGGCGGTGATTTCATTTCCTTTTCGTATTGGATTGAGGTCGGCTGAGTGTATGAAGATTTCTGCGCCGGCTTTCTGCCAGTAAGGTGCGCTCTGTGCGTGGTCGGTATGACAATGTGTCAGCAATACCCATTTGACATCGCGCTGTTTGTAGCCAAGAGACTCGATTTGCCGGACGATTTCTTTTGTGAAGGCGTCATAGCTTGGGTCAACCAGAAGCAGGCTGTCACCGGTATCGGCGAGGTAAGTTCGTTGCTGGCTGTCTCCGCAGAGTACCCAGAGGCCGGTCAGAAGACGAATCGGCGGATTTTGGATGACCAAATCGCCTGATTTGATTTTAGCTCTAATCTGCCGGGCTATACTTACGCCGTCGTCCCATTTCTGGTTTTTCTTCAGGCGGGCATATTTCTGCATCTCTATATAGGTTGATGCGTCGTGCTGGACTTTCTGTCCCCAGGGAGTTACAGTCACCATGGGTGGGTTACCGCGGTTTGTCTGTGCAGCAGTACAAATATTTGCTGAGAGGGATTTTAGCAGGAATGCGGCGCCGGCTGCGGAAACGGCTGAGTTTTTTAAGAACAGGCGTCTTGTGGTCAGGTTATTTTGCGTTGCCATTTTATCTCCTATGAGCTGAAATTCCTCATTTTACCCCGTTATAGGCTTATAACGGAGCATTTTTTGTTTTGTCAAATAAACATATATTCAGCCGCCTTTGGCGGAACATTTTTTTACAGGATTGATAAGATTAACCTGATAT
>CAZIKS010000075.1:13723-16118 GCA_964539795.1 uncultured Pirellulales bacterium | reverse complement strand
CTTGCATTTGAACAAAATTCCACACTCAAAAAATGGATAGTGGATAGTAAATAGCTGTTAAATACTGATTATTTGGGGGAAAATTCTCTTCTCAAAATAAATGTTAAAATGGGGAAACTTTGAATATTGGTCAGCGTTTTCTACGAAACATCACCGCACCAAATCCAAGCAGCAAAAGGGTGGCTGGTTCGGGAACTATTTCAAAATTCACATCCAGCATTGTACCCGGATTTAGTGGATCTTCTCCACCGAAAAATGTATATTGACCAGAATCAAAAAAATCTGCAGTGGCCCCCGACTCACTTGCATCTGGCACGTAAACGTCAGTGCCAAGTGAAAATGTTACTTCAATTGTCTGACCAACGACAGCCTCAAAAGCAACTCTGTCAGTAGTATCCAATATGTAGTACCAACCACTTTTAGTGAAATCGCCAACCCAAGTGCCGCTAGTATCCAAAGTAGTTCCGCTCGAATAGCTCCCAGTTGCTTCGTATAATGAAGAATCATCAACCGAAAACGAGGCACTGGCTGCAGCATACGGCGTGCTATATGGGTCAGAGCCGAGTTTGCCATTGAAACTGATGTCCATAAGTATGTTTATCGATGTGCCTAGTTGCAAAGTGTTGGAGGTAATAAGCCATTCCGTTGTACTTGAGGCGTTAGCAGTAGCACTGATAGTTTCGTGAGATGCACCATAAGCGCGGCTATAAGCTTTAACCGAACCGCCAATAGAGGCCTGTGCATCGCTTTTGCCGTAGTACCATTCAGTAGTGGGGTGCTCGGCGAGAGCATGTGCCTCAGCTGGAATCAAAGCATCAAAACTGGTATCTGAGTCTGAATCACTATAAATGTCAAACGTGGATGAAGTGCTTACAATTGCAACCGGTGTGGCCTTAGTAGGTGACACAACGAACACCATTACTAAAATTGCTGAGAAAAACAAAGCTTGTTTTCTCATTTTAAACCTCCATCGAAAACATAGATTTATGTCTCTTAGTGCATAGTAAGTGTCATTATACTCGATATTAGAGTTCATGTCAAGGTTTTTTTTGGGGGGGATGCTGTCCTGATTTCGATTATGCAGAGTTTACTGTGGCTAAATAGGGGAAATTAAAGGAAATTCCTCGCTCAAAAAAATTGGGCGGATGTGGTCCCCTGTTCTGTGCCAAGGAATAAGCTTCTCGGGGATGACAATATATTGGATAGATTTGGATTGACGTGGTTTTGTTTTTGGGTATAATGGGTCGAGCAACTTTGAGCGACAGCGAAGGGAAAATTTCTTTGACTTAGGACAGTTTAAAAGCGATAATCTTAGCCGGTTATTTTTGGTATTTTCCAATAGGTAAAGAATATGAAAAAGGCGGTTTACAGACTTATCCTTTTCGCAGCCATCACGGCCTTTGTACTGTCCCTATCCACATCCGTTAAGGCCGAACCAAACTCTACAGAGCCAAATCAACAAGTATGTAAGGCTGCGCCAACCAGTACTACCTGCAAGGCGGATAAACCAGAAACAGCCCCTCACCAAAAGTCAGCCGTCAGCAAAGAAAACTCCCAACTCCAACTGGCAAAGGAACAACTACGCGGCGACTTCTACAAAGACAGCCAGGACAACCTTAAATTGGCACTTGGAATAATTGTTACTTTCGTTGTCGGACTTATTCTCTACACTATTTTTAAGGACAGAAAAGAATACGAAAAGGCATGTGAGAACGCTGAAAGAGCATACGACAAGGCCGAACTGTCAAGAACTCAAGCTGAACAATCGCATGAGAAGGCAAGAGAATACGAACTAAAGGCACAAGAGATACTGGCAAGCATTAGCCAATTGGTAGCTGATAAGCTCAAGGAAATAGACACTAAAACCAAAGAGACTATGGATGCTATCAAAGCTGAAGCAAAGGCCGGGCAGGAAGAAATAGAAAAGAAAGGCAACGAAGAAAGACAAAAATCCTTGGAAGAGGCCGAGCGGCAACGTAAGATCTTCGAACTGTTCAATAAAGGTACTAAGGCTTCTGACGCTAAAGACTATGAAACCGCCGCCGACTGCTACAGGCAAATAGTAGAGGACCTGAAAGAAGAAGATAAGGTTGTATACAATAACTGGGGCTATGAACTTACAAACTTAGCTAATCTCAAAAAAGGCAAGGAGGCAGAGGATCTCTTCAATCAGGCAATTGAGAAATACAAAAAGGCCATTGAGATAAGTCCTAACATCAATGCGGCATACAATAACTGGGGATGGACACTTTTGGAAATCGCTGTACTCAAAAAAGGCAAAGATGCAGAGGATCTCTTCAATCAGGCAATTGGAAAATGCAAAAAGGCCATTGAGATAAATCCTAACAGTGATATGCAATATAATAACTGGGGGGGAGCACTTTCGGGGATCGCT
>CAZIKS010000075.1:0-13623 GCA_964539795.1 uncultured Pirellulales bacterium | reverse complement strand
AAACTCAAAAAAGGCAAAGATGCAGAGAAACTCTTCAATCAGGCAATTGAAAAATACAAAAAGGCCATTGATATAAATCCTAACAGCGATAAGCCATATAATAACTGGGGGTCTGCACTTTTGGAGATCGCTAAACTCAAAAAAGGCAAAGATGCAGAGAAACTCTTCAATCAGGCAATTGAAAAATCCAAAAAGGCCATTGACATAAAACCTGACTTCTGGCGGGCATACGACAAATGGGGCCTTGCACTTTTATATCTGGCTAAACTCAAAGGCGGCAAGGATGCTGAAGATTTGCTCAAGCAGGCTGAAGAAAAGTGTTTAAAGGCTGAATCGATAAAGACCGGTGAAGGTGCATATAACCTTGCCTGCGTATATGCGCTGCGGGACAATGAAGATAAATGTCAGGAATGGCTCAAGGTCGGAGAAAAGGCAGGAACCTTAGGTACCCGTGAGCATGCTATGGCCGATGACGACCTTAAGAGCATCCGAGACAAGGACTGGTTTAAAAAGCTCCGCTGGAAGGGTGAATAATATTACTTATGCAGTCAGCACCATAAAACGGGAAAGACAGACTGTTTCTTTCTGTTTAAGAAGTTCCCGTTGGTTCTTCAATATTTACTTTGCCGGTAAATGGAGGGTTATTTGCCTATGAGTTTAAATAATCCTTGAAATGCTTCCTAATAAAATAAAGGGCTATCTTGCATAGTACTGCAATAATAGCAGATACAATGGAATAAAATTCTAATTCACCGACTAACATTTTCTTTATATCGAACTTGAATTCCTCAAAAGATAAAAAGTCGTAAACTAATCGACTTCCCTTATGTGACGGCTCAAATACTAGTGCACGATATTGCGCAGTTATAGGCTTGCCACCTGCCTTTATAACACCTGTTACCCGAATAACAATAATTGTTTTTATTCGATCATAATTTATTTTTGTCAGTGTCTTCTTGTTTGTAGCGTTTTCATTAACATCCGATTGGTCCTCTCGGCTAAAGGTTTCTTCAATTGTTTGATTTCTGTCTGATTTGCGGAAAGCAATTTCTGACTTAATAAAATCTAGCATTACTGACCATGAGGGATGATCTATACTTAAAACAGTGGCCATGATTCCTTGGTCAGTGCCATCACCCTTCATAATTTCACTTCCTTTTTTCACAACTTGAGGATTATCCTCAAAATTATTGATGCCCTCCAAAGCCAAACTATAGCGAGGGTATAAAGAAAGAGCCTTTGAAGCAACCCACTCGATTTTAAGGCAAGCTGATAACATCAGGCCGAAAAGGACAATAACAGTGGATAAAACAGAAAGTGTTTTAACAATACCGTTGACCATTCTTTTAGTGCTTAAATCCTTCATATCATCATACCTTATATAAACCTTTCTATCTTTTCCTTGCTAATCTTTTTTGTTAGCAAAGCAGTTGAGGCTTTCATTTAACTTTCATATCTTTGATTTCTTTGGAGTATTTCGCTCCCGGGTGTATCACGCTTTTCGGCATATTAAAATAACAGAAAGGGAGGGGAAAGGCAAGGGAAAAATAATTTAAAATTGACGATTTAATATTTAAAAGTGAGAACTCAAAAGGGGGAAGATTGTCGGATATATGGTGAGGTTAACCACTTGCGGGGCGTTAGGCGACCCCCAGCACGCAGAACCCCGCGAACTGTCGTTCGGGGGATAAGTGAGAAGGAAACTCGGGAAAGCCGAGAGTTTTATTTAGATAGATTTCTCCGCTTCGCGATGCGATGCATCGCTACGGTCGAAATGACTACGCGAACGACTCAATCTTTTCCTTACAAATCTTTTTTGTTAGGCGCTGCAGCTTTATCACCCGCTCGGCAAGAGATTCTAACTGTTTCTTTGTTATCTTATAGCCCTGATTATAACGTGCCTCCGTATAGGCCTTCTGCAACAGTTTAAAACAGGCGTCCTCGTCCTTAGTCGCCCTTGGAAAAACAGTCAAAAACTTAGGATTAAAACTCGCGGCCATTCTGCCTAATTTCTCTATATCATGAATCCTCGGTTTGTAATGCGTATGAACAAGCAATACCACCGCATAACTGCGCTCAACGACTTGATGAAGCATAAAAGCCGCCCAATTGTAGTCGCGGTCTTCGAGATATCTTTCGTGCCCACGATAAGCACCTTTTGCACTTTCGAACCAGAACTTAAAATCGGCCTTTGCCATTCCCGCCCGTTCCTTCGGGTTCAATTTTTTCCTTCTGGCAAGTTTGAACTTCTTTGAGTCATACAGCATTACCCCTTCTCTTTTTATATCGCCGAAGAAATACTGGCCCTGCCGCAGCCTGCGATTTACAAAATCAATCTCTTGCGAGATTATTGTAACCCAGGTCTCTACGGGATATGCCCGTGCCCTTTTTTCGGCCTTTGTCCACAGCCGGGTCCGGTTGGCGATTGCATGGCTTTCAACGATTACAAGAATATCGAAGTCCGACTTATATTCGTATGTGATATGCCCCTCGGTAAATACTTCTTCCACCCACTCATCGCGCGCATATGACCCGAACAGGATTATCATCTCGGCTTCTTTAACCACCTCGCGGATTCTCCGGACGATAAGCTCCAGTTCACTGCGTTTATGCTTCGGCAAATATGATAACGACTTTTTCATAGGATGATACTATAGCATTTTAAGACAAAGCTACAAGGATTTATTTGGATTCGAGATTGCTGATGGCGCCGGTGGCCTTTTCAATTGATTACTGACGATTGTCTATTTATTATTGAGTATGAGTCGAACTGGAGGCAACAACAGCCTCTTGTGCTTTAAATTTTTAACCACAAAACACCAAGGACAGGGTTAAAAAAGGTTTTGGTTTTTGGATTTTATGATTGAAAAAGCGGGTGATTTGGGGCAAAATAGGGAGTTCGTTAACTAATTTCTAAAATAGTAAAATTAATCTGGAGGTCCGACAATGAAACGAACAATTCTCTTAACGGCGTTCTTAATAACCGTCTTTTTGGCCCCTTTGGCCGGCCATGCGGAGAAAGAAGTTTTTCGGCTGGGAATGATAGGTCTGGATACCTCTCATGTAATCGCTTTTACCAAGATAATCAATGACCCGGCAAATAATTACGGGTGTAAGGTGGTCGCCGGCTATCCGGGGGGCTCAGATGATGTTTACGATTCCTATACGAGAGTTGAAAAGTTTACGAAACAAATACGCGATGAATTAGGGGTGGAAATTGTAAACAGTATCGAAGAGTTGTGTGAAAAGGTCGATGGAGTAATGCTCGAAAGCGTTGACGGGCGGCCGCACCTGGAACAGGTCAGGCCGGTAATTGCAGCGGGCAAACCGGTATTTGTGGATAAACCGATGGCGGGCAGCCTGGAGGACGTGATTGAGATATTCCGGTTGGCTGAGGAAAATAACGTGCCGTGCTGGACGAGCTCGTCAGCGCGTTTTGCTCCTGATACTATCGGGATGAGAAACAACAAAGAGGTAGGGGAAGTGCTCGGCTGCGCTACCTACGGGCCGTGCAAACTCGAAGAGCATCATCCGGATTTTTACTGGTACGGGATACACGGGATTGAGTCGCTGTTTACGATAATGGGGACGGGCTGTGAGAGCGTGATGCGAGTGCATACCGAAGATACGGACCTTGTCATCGGGACGTGGGAAGACGGGCGGATAGGTACATTCAGGGGGCTGCGGAGCGGTAAGATTCAATATGGAGCGACAGTGTTCGGGTCAGAAAGCATCTTTCGCAGCGGCAGAGGGGGCGGCTATAAACCGCTAATCGATGAAATAATCAAATTCTTCAAAACGGGGCGGAGGCCGGTGCCGGCGGAAGAGACAATCGAGATATTTGCGTTTATGAGCGCAGCGGATGAATCGAAGGAGCAGGACGGAGCGGCTGTTACAATTGAGTCGGTGATTAAGAAAGCAAAAAACAAAGAATGTGGAAATAAGGAGGCTGCAAAAATGACATTTACCGGCGCCAAAGGCGAAGTAAAGTTGATGACATTAGACCCGGGGCACTTTCATGCGGCGCTGGTGCAAAAGACAATGTACGAGCAGGTCTCGCCGACGGTGCACGTTTATGCTCCAAAGGGGGCAGACGTCGAGGACCATTTAAATCGCATCAAGGGTTTTAATGAACGAGATGAGAACCCGACAGGCTGGAAGGAAAAAGTTTATACCGGGGATGATTTTTTAGAGAAGATGTTAGAGGAGCGGCCGGGGAACGTGGTGATGATATCGGGTAATAACAAGAAAAAGGCCGAGTATATCAAGGCCTGCGTCGATGCGGGGCTGAACGTGCTGTCGGACAAGCCTATGTGTATCGATGCCAAAGGCTTTAAGCTTATAGAAGAGGCGTTCGAATCAGCTGAGAAAAACGGTGTGATGCTGTATGATGTAATGACGGAGCGGTCGGAGGTTACTACGCTTTTGCAGAGAGCATTAGCGCAGGACGAGGCGGTCTTTGGGCAATTGCAAAAGGGAACAGTGGATGATCCGGCAGTGATTAAAGCAAGCATTCATCACTTTTTCAAATACGTATCGGGCAATCCTCTTAAACGACCGGGATGGTATGTCGACACGACACAACAAGGCGAAGGCATCGTTGATGTAACAACACACCTGCTGGATATAATAATGTGGGCGTGCTTTCCGGGAGAGGTGATAGATTTTGATAGAGATATCGATATAAAACGAGCGAGGCGTTGGCCGACAATGATAAGCCGTGAGCAATACAAAAAAGTGACAAGGCTCGATGACTTTCCGGATTTTCTGAAAGAGGAACTGAACGAGGAAGGGGTCCTGCCGTGTTATGCCAACGGGGAAATAATCTATACACTGAAAGGGGTTCACGCAAGAGCGGCAGTGATGTGGAAATACGAGGCTCCGGAAGGAACGAAGGACACGCATTATTCGATTATGAAGGGGAGTAAATCAAACGTGGTTATCCGGCAGGGTAAGGAGCAGAATTATCGGCCGGAACTTTATGTTGAGCCGGCAGAAGGTACAAAACGGAGAGAACTGCGCAAAGCGCTGAAAAAGGCAATCGCCAAACTGCAAAGCGAGTGGCCGGGAGTCGGAATGGAACGAGGGAAAAAAGGGTGGCATATCGTGATACCTGATAAATACCGCATCGGGCACGAGGCACATTTCGGGCAGGTTACAGAAAGGTATATGAATTTCCTGGTAGATGGCAAGATGCCCGATTGGGAAGTTCCTAATATGAAGACAAAGTATCATACCACGACCAGTGCACTGAAACTGGCGAGCGAAGAAGGCAACTGTACCAAGCCAAAGGTTGAATTTATAGAAGGTAAAGACAAAATCGATGTTATGGTCGGCGGCAAGCATTTTACCAGCTACCTTTTTGGCGGCAAATCTTACGAGAAAATCGGCGACAATAAAAATGATTACGGGTTTTTAGCAAAACCAGTTCTGCATCCGGTGCATTCGCCTTCGGGTATTGTGGTGAATCGCAACTATCCTCTCGGTGAAAGTGAAGGCGAAAGCAACGACCATCCGCATCATGTGGGCGTTTTCTTTACCTACGGCAGTGAGGGTGAAATCAACGGCGATGATTTCTGGGGACAGACTCGCGGGTCTTCGTCGCAAATCAAGCACGTAGAGGTGACGGAAATGAGCGGCGGTGTCGGGGAGGGGAAACTTTCAACGGTTATGAACTGGGTAGGCAAAAACGGGAATACACTGCTGAAAGAAAATAGGGATATGTTCTTTTATGCCGGTGAAAATGAATATGTTATCGATTTCAGGATAGACCTCACAGCACAGGAGAAAAAGGTGGTATTTCTTGACACCAAAGAAGGCATGCTTGGGATTCGAGTAGCTCCATTTTTAAGAGAGACAGCCGGCAGCAACTGGGTAAAAGGAGTCAGCGGGACAGCCGAATATTTAAGCTCGAACGGAGAAAAACAGGAGAAAAATATATGGGGCAAACGCGCCCGCTGGGTTCGGCTCGAAGGTAAAAAAGATGATAAAACAGTCGGGGTTGCTATTTTTAACCATCCGACAAGCGTGAATTATCCCGCCTACTGGCATGCACGCGGTTATGGTTTGTTCGCAGCCAATCCTTTAGGACAGCTTGCGTTCCAAAAGGGGCGAAAGATTGAAAATCCACAGCCGTTTAACCTTACACTCGAACCGGGACAAAAGGCGCACTTCGGGTTTCGGATGGTTATTTACGAAGGTACCAGAACTAAAGAACAGTTAGAACGTCAGTTTGAGGATTTCGCAAGAAAATCATAAGACATACGAAAATCGCAGGCATTTTGCCGTATATTTGAGGCAATTCTACAGATTTAGAGTCGAACAGGGCCGAATAAAAGCTGAAATCAACAACATTTTCAGAATTCAACCCTTGTTATTTGGCCGGCTTTTGATTAGAATTAGGGTTTTTGATAATAATATCTTGTTTATTGAACTGCTGAAGAACTTAAGCAAATAATAAAACCTCACTTCAGTTGTATTTTGCAGTTCTTAACTTTGTAGGAATTATAAGAGGAAAGTGATTATGAGAGCTATAACCCGCAGAGAGTTAATGAAAAATTCAGCGGCTGCTGGAATAGCTTTCCTGACGCCGTTTTCCCGCGTGCGAGGAGCCAACAACAATATACGTGTGGCTGTTATAGGCCTGGGCGGAGGCGACTCCGGAGGAAAAGGACAACAGCATGTCAGGATGTTCAGCAAAATCGACGGTGTGCGGGTGGCGGCGCTGTGTGATGTTGACAGCGAACATTTAGGACCTGAAATACAAAGGTTCAAGGAGCAAAATCAAGCCGTCGAGGGCTATATCGATGCGCGAAGAATCCTGGACAATAAGTCCATTGATGCGATTGTCATAGTGACGCCAAATCACTGGCATTCACTTTTGACAGTGTGGGGATGCCAGGCGGGCAAGGATGTTTACGTTGAAAAACCCGTTTCGCATAATATCCGGGAGGGACGTAAAATGGTCGAGGCGGCCCGCAAGTATAATCGCATCGTGCAGGCGGGGACACAAAGCCGCTCCGACAACGGGCTGAAAAGTGCATTCGAATATATTCAGCAGGGTAATCTCGGGAAAATGCTGCTTGTTCGGGGCATTTGTTACAAAAGGCGCGCCAGCATCGGAAAGGTTGACGGGCCTCAGCCAATTCCTCAATCTGTGGATTATAATCTGTGGGCAGGGCCGGCACCGTTAGTGCCCTTGATGCGCAAGCGGCTGCACTATGACTGGCACTGGGTATGGGCAACCGGCTGCGGCTCCATTGGTAATGTCGGCCTGCATCAGATGGATGTATGCCGCTGGGCAACCGGACAAAACAAACTTCCTCGTCGTGTGATGAGTATAGGCGGACGGTTCGGTTATGATGACGATGGCGAAACAGCCAATACACAGATCGCAATTCTGGATTATGAGCCGGCACCGATACTCTTCGAAGTGCGGGGGCTGCCCAAAAAGAAGGCAGATTCGGAAATGGACGCGTGGGAAGCAATGGACAACTACAAAGGGCTTCGGCAAGGTATAGTAGTCCAATGTGAAGACGGCTACTTCGCCGGTGGTTGGGCATACGATAATAACGGCAAGAAGATTAAACAGTTCTTCAGGGACGGCGGCGGCGGACATCAGGCTAATTTTATCAAGGCGATGCGCAGCCGAAAGGTCGGTGACCTTAATGCTGACATCCTCGAAGGGCATCTTTCGACATCTCTTAGCCATATGGCGAACATCTCCTACAGAGTTGGGAGCAAATCATCACCCGAACAAATTAAAGAAACACTCGGCAGCAACAAAGAGGCTTTGGAAGCTTTCGAGCGTTTTCAAAGTCACTTGTCGGCTAATGAAGTTGACCTCAAAAAGACGCCGCCCATTCTTGGGCCGTGTCTCAAGATGGACTGCGAAAAAGAAAAGTTTACCGGTGAGTTTGCTGACCAGGCAAACAAACTTTTGAGGCGAGAATATCGCAAGCCGTTCGTTGTGCCGGAACAGGTATAATAACAGTCATTAAAGGAGATTCGATTATGAAACGTATCACACGACGAGATTTTATCAAAAGCTCAGTGGCCACCGGCGCTGCACTGGCGCTGCCTTTTTCCAATGTACGGGGAGCAAATAACGATATTCGCCTTGGTGTGATTGGTCTTGGCGGCCAGGGAGGAATGGGGCAGGGGAAATATCACGTCAGGCTGTTCAATAAACTTCCAGGTGTGCGGGTAGCGGCAATATGTGATGCAGACAAAGATGTACTGGATGCTGAAGTGAAAAAATTCAAAGAACGTAATGAAAGCGTAGATGCTTATACCGATTTGCGAAAGCTTCTGGATGATAAGAGTATTGATGCGATTACGACGGCAACGCCGAACCATTGGCATGCGCTTATTACGATATGGGCTTGCCAGGCGGGCAAGGATGTTTATGTCGAAAAACCGGCTGCTTATAATATCTGGGAAAGCCGTAAAATGATAGAGGCTGCCCGCAAGTACGACCGAATAGTTCAAGTGGGTACGCAGCGCCGCAGCGATGAGGGGCTTCGTCAGGCATTCGAATATATCAAGCAGGGCAAGCTCGGCAAAGTAAAGTATATCCACAGCATGTGCTATAGAAAGCGCGAAAGTATCGGCAAAGTGAGCGGCCCTCAGCCTATTGCGGAATCGATAGACTATAACCTCTGGACAGGGCCTGCTCCACTGGTACCATTGATGCGCAAAAATCTTCACTACGACTGGCACTGGATATGGGCGACGGGCAACGGCGACCTCGGCAATAATGGAATTCATCAGCTTGACCTTTGTCGCTGGGCTCTTGGCGAAGATAAACTTCCAAGGCGTGCAATGAGCATAGGCGGTCGTTTCGGGTACGATGATGACGATGGAGAAACGGCCAATACCCAGATTGTACTGCTGGACTATAAGCCTGCACCGATTATCTACGAGGTGCGCAACCTTCCGCGAAAGAAAGGCGATTCAGCGATGGACGAATACAGGGGCGTTCGCAGCGGCGCCGTAATCCAATGCGAGGACGGCTATTTTGCGGGCGGCTGGGCCTACGACAACAACGGTGAAAAAATAAAGCAGTTCAAGGTCAGCGGCGGGAGCGGACACCACGGCAACTTTATCAAGGCGGTGCGCAGCCATAAGGTCAGCGACCTAAACGCCGATATTCTGGAAGGCCATCTTTCCACAGCATTGTGTCATCTGGGCAATATATCGCATCTACTCGGAGCCAAAGCATCGCCGGAGGAAATACGAGAAAGACTTCAGGGCGACAAAGAAGCGATGGAAACCTTCGAGAGCTTTCAAAGTCATCTTTCAGCTAACGAAGTGGACATCAAAAAGACGCCCGCGGTTCTTGGGCCGTGGGTGACGATGGATTCGGAGAAAGAAAAATTCGTTGGCGAATTCAGCACAGAAGCGAATAAGCTTCTAAAACGCGAATACCGGAAGCCGTTTATTGTTCCGGAAGAAGTTTAAGAAAAAAACGTAAAAAGAATTCGGCAACAAATGAATTTTGATACAAGCCCCGTGCAGCGGGTTTGTGTTGTGTTACTGGTCCAGGCCTAAAAACTTAAGCCATTGCTCGGTTTCACCCTCGCTTAGCCCAAGCTGTTTTGCTGTCGGTTCTTTTGCAGTTCGTTTGCATCTTAATTGTTTTTGCAGATTGTTCCAAAAAACATCTGACTTTATCGCCTTCGCTTTTCTTGCGCGAGCTGCGTCTCTGACTCGTCTGTCACTGCTGACAACTGTCAACCGCCTTGGAGCGGTATTAGCCTTTATTTTATCCTCAATTACGGTGTCTGCATCAGTAGCCAATCCTGCGAACAAAACTTCCAAATTGCTTATATTATCGAATCCGCTTTTGTCCGGCGGCCCTTTACCATCAAAAACAATTTCACCGTTTTGATCAATCAGTTTCAGATATCTGCCAATAATATAGCACAATTTAACATCGGTAATTAATTCAGAATCTTCACTGGGCTTTTGAATTGACCACAACAAGTTATGACCATCGATAATAATCGGCATACATCAGTCACCAGCAGAAAATCTTATCTCTCCGCCGACAATCGTCTTTTCGACCTTGCCGGTTACCATCCAGCCGTGATAAGGACAGTTTTTGCTTTTGGAGCGGAATTTGTTTATGTCAATTTTGTACTCGGCATCAGGGTCGATAATAGTTACATCGGCCTGTCTGCCTTTGCCGAGCGTACCTTTGTCAACACCAATTATTTTCGCCGGCCTTTCTGTCATCAAACTAATTAAACCGGGCCAATCCAGGATGCCCGGCTCTAAAAGGGCCTTGACATAAAGCCCCAAAGCACACTCTAAACCTGCTATGCCAAAGGGAGCGGCTAAAAATTCCAATTCTTTCTCACTCTGCAAATGGGGCGCATGGTCGGTAGCCAAAGCATCAACCAGTCCATCGGCAATCGCCTGCTTTAGAGCATCGATATCTTTGGCACTTCGCAATGGCGGATTCACCTTATAGTTGGTGTCATATTCAGCACAGCATTGGTCAGTCAAAAGCAAATGGTGCGGAGTTACTTCGCAGGTAACCGGCAAAGATTCTTTCCTGGCAGCCCGTATCAACTCAACCGAACCGGCTGTGGATATGTGCTGGGCATGGTAGCGAACATTCGTTTTTTTGACAAGCTGAATATCCCTCCATAACATCGCCTCCTCAGCTAAGGTACTAATACCCGGCAGACCAAGTATCGTTGAATAGTAACCGGCGTTCATCACTCCAGCACCGGCAAAGCTGTTATCCTGACAATGCTGGGCAATGACCACATCGAACATAGCTGCATATTTCAGTGCCCTGAGCATAACGGCCGGGTCCTGCACGCCGTTTCCATCGTCAGTAAAACCAACGGCTCCGGCTTCTGCCATAAATCCCATCTCCGCAAGTTCAACACCCTGCATTTGCTTTGTTATGGCGCCCATCGTATAAACATGGGTTTTTCTGGCTTTTCTGCCCTTTCGATGTATGTATTCGACATCAGTCTCATTATCGACTGTAGGATTGGTATTAGGCATACATACTACCGAGGTAAAGCCAGCCGCTACCGCAGCCGCCGAGCCGCTTGCTATCGTTTCTTCCTCTTCGTCACCGGGTTCGCGAAAATGAACGTGGATATCTATCAGGCCCGGCGTAACTATTTTGCCGGTCGCATCGATAACTGTTTCCACTTTTCTCTCAATCTCGCCAACGTCGGCAATCTTTTCATCTACGATAAGCACATCACACTTCTTGTCGATACCGTTGGCAGGGTCGATAACACGCCCATTTTTTATCAAAAGTTCAGAACTCATAATATTTTAGCCTCAACGTTGAACAGGAACCGATTGGATATGCATATCATTATCATATTTCGTAGTATAGCTGTAAGTAACCACCGTCGCCTTCTCCTCAGTCGTAGCAGGACTTAGATTTAGGTCCCATCGCAAAAGACCTTTCTCTTTCCCTGTCCTGAGATATTCCTTATCTTTGCTCAGAGGGATATTAGTTTTAAAACCTTCTATCACAAGCTCTTCATCCTCGGTATAGGGTATTCTCTCCAGCAAACGCAGTTTGACACTGTTGTTTTTGTAATTGTCGATAGCAATGCGATAGTCGTACTGCTCAACCCGGTTGCCCCATATCGTATCGATTTTCTTGTCCTTGAATTCCCGGGAGATTTGAATCTGACTGTCCACGCCAAAACCAGCCGTGAACTTTTCTCCAATGGTCACCATCTCAAGCTGTCCTTTGCCGACAAATTCACCATTGCGATACATATTAGCCGAACCGGCCAGCAGAATGAAACCACTGTCATTAACAATATCAGCTTGCAGATAGACATAGTCTGTCAGAAGCGGTGTCCCCAGCATGGTAAAATCACCATTGGTTTGGAAAGCTGCGATTGTAATTAATTGCTGGTCGCTCCGGCTGGGCATCGTAAACCCCTCACCCAGATTATATGTAACACTTATACCTTCGCTGCGAGCAAATCTCTTTGCTTCTTGCTGTATCATCTGCAGAGCGTCCTTGTCCACCTGTAACTCCATCAACTGATTGTCCATTGCAGCAACGTTAAGCGCATATCCCGCCGTTTTGCCTTTTCGGGCCATCTCACGGCGAGCACTCTGAATTCTTCGAAATTCATTACCCAGGTCGCGATATTGCTCCTGCTCATACCCAACCTCCGCGGTTTCAAATTTAGCTGCTCGCACTCTTCTTGCTGCTGGTGCACTGGTACTCAACCTCACTTCCATTGGTTCCAGAATCGGTGGCGCCGCTATCATCGTCGGTTTTGCGGTCGACAGACTCATTGCAACCCCATCCCAGTCCTCACCGCTGGCCTGATGTATAAGTGCATTGTACTCCACCAAAACCTTGCTTTTATCCGGGTTGGCTCGAAGATTATGCTGCGGCAGCCAGCTTGCCTCATTGACCAGATAGCTTAGTTGGATGGTGAGCTTTTTTCGGTTGGGGTTGTTGACAAAAAGTACCGCCTCACGGTCGGTTCGGCTTCTGCCAGCCTGTAGTTCTTTGCGTTTTCGCTGAAGCAGTTCCATCTGCTTTTTCAATTCGATGATTTCATCATCAACTTTCAAAGCTTCACCGTGGTATTCACCGCGTTTAGTCTCAATATGACCGACAAGTTTTTCCAAAGGCTCAAACTGCAGTACGCCGCGGTTCAGGTCGCTGCTTTGAGCGGCAACGACAAAGTCCTGCAGTCTCAAAAGCGTGTTTAAATTTTCGCTAATCAGCCCTTTGTTCGCCTCGGCATGGCGCAGATGGGTTTGAACTTGTTCTATTTCAGCATCGAGTTGTTTAACTTCTTCACGGGTGTCTTCTTTAACCGCCCTTTCACGGTAGCGAACGCTTGCTATCGTAACATCATCCGAGGCCTGTGCGTAAAGACTTTCGGATACAATTTTACCGGGCAGCTTTTTTACAATCAATTCCGAGCCGCCTTCAGGCAAATCCAGCTCAATGGTCCGCGTGACCAACGCCTGCCCTCGATACACTATGACGTTAGAAATCGAGCCAACAATCTCAGGTACAGTCTTTTCAGCCACACACGGTTGGACAAAGATGAAAATTTGAAGCGCCGCTATCAAAATTCGTTTTTTCATTTTTTCGTCCTTAAAAATTGCTGAAGTTATCTTTATACTCTCTACTTCTTTTTGCCAGCCCTGCAGAAGCATCGAACGCATTTTGCTTTTTCTCCGCGTTCTTTGCATACTCTGCGGTTAATCCTTTTTTAATAATCAATCCTTCTGTGCTGCGGCCTGGTTCACTAAAAACAATACGGCCATTCTGACAGCCAAGCCATTTGTCACCTGGTCTAAGATAACGCTGTTTTTACCATCGGCAACTTCACTCTCCATTTCGAGCCCCCTGTTAATCGGCCCCGGATGCATAACCAAAATATCAGGTTTTGCCCTTTTCATACGCTCTACAGTTAACCCGAAATAATGTGAGTATTCACGTATTGAAGGAAACGGATTGCCGCCAAGCCGTTCGAACTGAATCCGCAGCATATTAACCACATCAACCTTTTCGATAACATCATCGAGCGAATAGCTGACACTAACCGGCAGCCGGTTTACCTGCGCCGGCATAAGCGTGGGTGGGCCAACGAATAT
>CAZIKS010000074.1:0-16166 GCA_964539795.1 uncultured Pirellulales bacterium | reverse complement strand
CTTTGGAATGTTTGACTACATTATTCATTGCTTCTTGCGCAATGCGGTATAAGTTTGTTTCGACTTGAGGCTCTAATCTTTTCTTCTTTCCTATAATCTCGAGATCATAAGCAATGCCGTATTGGGGTCTGAAGATTTCCTTAGCAAGAAGCTCAACAGCTTGCGCTAATCCCAATTGATCCAAAAGCCCAGGCCGTAATGTATAACAAATCTGATTTACTTCATCGAGTAGACTGCCAACCCTAGTTACAATCTGTTCAACCTTGTCTTGGGCTCTTCCACTGAACTCCTCTTCACAGATTGTATTGAACAAATCTAGCTTGATACTAGCTAGCCTCTGAACCGTATCGTCATGTAGATCGCTTGCAATTCTTTTTCGTTCTTGTTCCTGAGCCTCGGTAATCTCTTGAACGTAGCATTTCATATTCTCGTTGAGTCTCTTCAATTCCCTTTCGGAGATTTTCAATCTTTTCTGCAATCTTGCACTTACATTGTTCTGATTGATACTGTCTATGGCAAATGATATATCGTTACAAATATCCCTAAGCATACGTTGCTCTTCCTGCAAGAAAGCAAGATCCTCAGAAAGCGAGACAACCAGAACGCCGTATGTATTTTTGGAGTGTTTGAGTCTAACGCTTATTACTTTTTGCCTTTCGCTGCAATTATTTACTAGTAAGCAGTCACGGCAGCATTTTTTCCTACTATCCAGCCAAACCATATTGTGGGCATCCAAAGCAAGCTTGACACAAACCGGAAAATCTCTCTTTGGGGAGTCATTGTAGACAGAATCATAAAAACAGTCGCCGGCGCGATAATACTTTAGCCCGCTCCCATTCTCACTGAGCAAAAATATGGCTGCAGTATAGTATCCTGGGCGAGAGACAAGACGGTCGCAAATGCCTTGCATTAGGGGACCCATATTCTTCTGTCGCGCGATCAAATGATGTATGTCAAGCATGGTATTGAGCGTTAGATTAAGTTGCTCGATCTTCTGCGCGTCAATCTTCTTATCACTTATGTCCATAAAGGAAGCCATGATTGCATCTCGGCCTGCGTACTTAACTGGTGATACTATTTTCATTACCCAAGCAATTCCATTATCTTTTCTAAGTAGTCTCCATTCGTGAGGATAGACAATGCTTCCTTGCAACATTTTGTTACATGTATCTACAATCTCTTTCCAGTCCTCAGGCAGGTAAAGGGCTGAGGTACGCATTCCTAATAACTCATCTCTGGTGTAGCCTGAAATCCTTTGGAACTCGGCATTCGAATATACAACTTTGTCATTTCCGCTAGCGTATCTTTCGGCCACCACTATACCAAGGGGCACATGGTATGTCGAAGATAACAGGAGATTCATTGGCTCAGATAGTGGGGAGCAATCAGATCGATTCACATCACCCGAATATGCTTCTGTTTTGATTACTGTCTCCAATTGTTTTTACACCAGACACTGCTTATTTTTTAGCTACGCCTAATTGAATTGCCACCGTAACACCACCAGCGGTATCATTTAAACAATATCATATGCCATGCTATTTCTTAGGGTTTTTCAAGACCGTCAATAGAAATTAGTCCCTTTTTGCATGCGCACATCACGGCTTCTGTACGAGACTTGACGTTCAGTTTCCTAAATATATTAGCGAAGTGAGATCTAACTGTATCCTGACTTAATGAAAGCTGATTCGCAATCATTCTGTTACTCATCCCTCTTGACGCCAACCTTAGCAATTCTAATTCTCGACTGCGCAGATCATTGCGTGTTGCATGACTTGAAGGCTTATTACCGAAGCTTGTTACCAGGTTATGAATATCTACAGATCTGAATATCCCCAATCCATCGACCACCATGCGAACAGCATAAAGTAAACTGCGCGGAGGAGTGTTCTTAGATATATATCCGTTTGCCCCTGATTCTATAGACGCCTGTAGGTAGCTTTCATAACTGTAGGCACTTAACATAAGAATACGTGTATTCGGGCAATTTGACCTGATCCTTTTGGCTGCCTCAATGCCGTTTAATACAGGCATTGCTACATCTAGTATGACGACATCCGGAGATAGTTCATCAGCCATGCTAACAGCTTCTTCTCCGTTAGCAGCTATTCCTAGCAAAGAAATGTCGCTCTCATGCTCTAGCATTCTGCGCATTCCTTCTACGAACAGAGCATGGTCATCAGCTATTAGTACTGTTACCAAAAGACAAACCCCGAATAGTGATCTATCTATAAATATGGTTAATTAACAACATCATAGATTATAAACGCTGGAGGTTAGCTACACAAGACAAAAGTCCTATAGAAAAGGGTGATTTATTGCTAATCCTTTTGGATTTAGAGTGCTGGTTATTGTCAAAACCAAAATAGTCTTTTTAGGCGATGCCATATTGTGCGAGTAACCCGTACTATATACTGCGGGATATAGTAAGTATAAGGTTAAAAGTCCGTCAGGCGTACTCTACAAGATTAAGTTAGTAGAGCGGAACATGATAATTCCGTTTATAACATTTGACCCACAGAAGCGTAGATGCCCGGATGAGAAATCATAGCAGCGACCTAGTTGTTTTGCCGGTAAGTGACATAGATGCCTGAATAGCTTAGGCAGTTGGTGGTGCAAGGAAATATGGAACAGCAACCACCGGTTATTGCACGTTTTAGAAGCATAAGCAAGAAACTCGTAAGTAACGAAAATTCCGTGCTAGCAATCATTCTTATAGCATTGATATTCGGCATGGGATATATGACTAACGGCAGAACATTAAGGTTTGCTAATGCCGTGAACGTCTTGGTACAAAGCTCAATGGTGGGAGTTGCCTCGGTTGGCCAGGCCTTCGTTATCCTAACGGCGGGCATTGACTTGTCCGTGGGTGGGATAGGGTTACTAGCCGCACAACTAGGAGCCTCTTTGATGTCATCATCCCTAGAAAGTAATTTGGCAGGCTATGTAGTTCCCGCCGGGATAGGTGTATTGGTTATTATCTCTGTTGCGACTGGCTTGGGAATACTCAATGGCATACCGATTTCTCGTATTGGCATACCCCCTTTGCTTATGACACTTGCTATGTGGCAAATAACAACCGGGCTTGCATTCGCAGTAAATGGTGGATATCCAATTGCCGATTTACCAAAAAGCCTGGCCTTCCTTGGTCGTGGGGAAATCTTAAGTGTTCCAGTTCCTATCATCATACTTGTTGTGGTGTTTGTTATCGCATATTTCATTTTGGAACATACTGTTTATGGCAAATCGTTGTATGCCGTTGGTGGCAATCCAGCAAGCGCCTGGCTCTCTGGAATACCTGCCAGGAAGACGATTACCTTCGCCTACTTGACTTCAGGACTACTGGCTGGAATTAGTGGCTTGATCTTTACGGGGAGGACCCTTTCTACCAACATGGATACTCTGGCGGGACTCGAGATTGATAGCATAATCGCAGTCTCCATCGGTGGTGTCAGTTTGATGGGGGGCAGGGGAAGCATTGTTGGCGCATTGCTCGGAGTCATAATCTTGGGTGTGATAAATAATGGTCTGAGTGTCTTACAGGCCGGCATGCCTACACAGCTTATTGTCAAGGGTGGGCTAATATATGCTGCCGTTACAATAGACTTCTACAGGAGGAGAAGATAGAAGCTATGGGCAGGTTGAGAGAACCCCAGCTTGTTGCCGCCTAGCGTGCTTTGGTTAATCAAAGGTGCTCCCATGGACAACAAACATGTTTTGGCAAACGAAATATAGAAGTTAGGTGGGTTCCGCAGTCTCTTAAAAAGCCACTGCTAAGCCAGAGGCTGGTGATATGAGAGAAATGGATAGAATATCGTCCAACTTTAGGCAACGCACCAAGCAATGGGCATCGCGTATAGGAAAGAACGACAACTTTGTCCTCGCCGTTGTCCTATTCGCGCTGATTGGCGTAATGGCAGCAGTAACAAAAGGGCTGTCAATTACACAAAAAAACATGATGAACGTACTATGGCAGAGCTCAATAAGAGGTATGGGAGCGCTTGGACAAGCTTGTGTGGTTCTCTCCGGAGGTCTCGATTTGTCTTTAGGTGGTGTTGCGCTTTTCGCTGGTTTGCTTGGTTCGTCTTTGATGACTGGTTCCATGCACCAGAATATCTTGGGATACATTCTTCCAACTGGTTTGGGAATACTGATTGTGTTGCTCGTAGCTACCGGATTTGGGCTTATCAATGGTCTATCTGTGTCACGGGTGCGCATACCAGCTTTGATAGCGACTCTAGCAGTATGGAGAATTACTGAAGGGCTGGGATATCAGTTGAGTGGAGGACTTACTATACACAAGCTCCCAGCCGCTCTGGAATTATTCGGCTCGGCAACACTTTTCGGCGTCTACGTTCCGGTAATCATATTCATTGTATCAACGGTTATAGTCTATTTAGTTCTCAATTACACTCCGTTTGGCCGTTCTATATATGCTGTTGGCGGTAGTCCTACAAGTGCTTGGCTTTCTGGTATAGATGTCAAAAGAGTTCAGCTTTTTGTATACACGATATCAGGGTTTATGGCCGGAATGTCCAGTCTAATATACACAGGGCGGATCATGCTGGCCACAATGGAAACCGCCAAGGGATTAGAAATAGACAGTATAATTGCAGTTTCTATTGGCGGTGTTAGCCTAATGGGAGGTAGAGGTAGCGTTATTGGGGTTTTCCTCGGTGTGCTGATATTCGGCGTAATTAACAACGCAGTTAGTATTTTGGGAGCCGAGCCAACCACTGAGGGAATAGTCAAAGGTTTAATAATCTTCACTGCTGTAGCTATTGACTATAAACGCAGACAGACTTATTAGAAGAGGGGGTGATGCCTATCGCCAATATTTCGCCCATCGAACCAATTGATAAGCAGAAAGGAGAATCAAAATGAAAAGATTTGCAGTCCCGTTGTTGGCAGCGGTTGTGGTGGTGGCTTTGGTACTTGGTGGGTGCACTGCGCAAGCACCAACCGAGCCGACCGCACCGACCGCACCGACCACGCCGAGCACACCGACCACACCGACCACACCGACCACACCAAGTGAGCCAACTGAACCGGCGGCCGAGCTCACAGCAAAGGACATCCCTGAGCTTGCAGAACTTGTTTCTGAGGGGATGCTTGATGGAGACCTACCTATGAACCCATTCGGGGAGGACTTCGCAGTCAAGCCGGATGGAACGCCGTTTCGATTTGCCGCTAGCTACATCTGCCTGGCAAACGACTGGATGGTTTATTCGGATTTGGTTACCTTGAGCTTAGTTAGGAGGGCCGGGGCAGAGATAAACTCCTTTGATCCAAATTTCGACGCTAACAAGCAGATAGCCTACGTTGAAGACCAAGTAACTGTCGGCGATGTTGATGCTATGTTTGGGTCTATATGTGACGAAACCCTACTAGAGCCTACCATCGAGTGGGCTTATGATCAAGGGGTACCAATGTTCCAATACGATACAGGAACAAAAGAGTCAGACAAAATTGGGGCCTTTGTGTGGCATGATTTTACCGGGCCTCATGGAACGGGTACCCTTGGACAGAAATTCGTCGACATTGCTGAGAAGGAAAACAGACATATCTATGTCTTTGAACTGTGGGGACATAAGGGGATGGTAACAAGTTTCGAGCGTCATGAAGGTTTCCACAGCGTGGTAGACAATTATCCTGACTTGGTTACTGTGATAGAATCGGCGGACAGTCAGTATTCACATGAAATAGGAGCAAATCTTGTCACTGACGCATTCCAAACAAATCCTGATCTTAATGCCGTATTTGTCCATGGGGCTGCCAGTGCTGGCGTACCACAGGGTTTAGAGGCAGCAGGCAAATGGTATCCCGTTGGGCATCCGGACCACGTTATATGCGGCCATACTGACTACGATGTGGTTCTTATGGATTGGTTTAAAGATGGCTATGTTGACTTTCTTGGTGCTCATGGCCCCTGGGATCTGGTTGACGCCGGGGTTAAGCTTGGTTTCCAAAATATAGTATTAGGGCAGTCGGTGCCTAGAATTGTCGATTTACCGATGGATGCCTTTACCCTTGAAGAGCTCTACACTACTAAAATGTTCGGCGCAGTACGTGCTTGGACAGAGATGCCGGCAGACTGTGATTTGTGGCCGGTTCTGGACACCACGGAGGTTGGAATTGAAACTCCGACTAAGGAAATGAGGATGCAGCTGCAGGGGTACTAAGGTACAGTCTTTGAGTGATTACGACCTGGGCTTCCCCTTATTGGACGTTACAAGTCTGGTTCGGGGAAGCCCACGCGGAAAGGCTTAACACACTACGAAACTGGAGCTTTGTGGCTAGAATACTTTCAGTGTGCTTGTTTATTGACTAGGGAGCCTGTGCCGTGAGTTATAAGGCGGCTCAACAAGAAATATACTGCGTAAAGGAGCATAAAGTGGCTGATTGGAAAGTTGAAGGTAGATGGTGGGAGTGTTGTCTAAGAGAAGGTCTATGTCCACTGTGGTGTGGGAGAGATTTGACCCCCGAGGTCGGCAAATGCATAAGCCTGCAGACATGGCGAATTGAGAAGGGCAAGGTTCAGAATGTAGATATGAAAGGCGTGACAGTTGTCCATTGTGCTTGGGACATCGGCTTGACAATGTCCGAGTGGGCACTGGAAGGAACGCAAATAGGCGCTATATACATAGATGAAAAGACCAGCGAGGCACAAAGAAAAATTCTAGAACCAGGTGCCATTGAGGGACTGGATCTAATCACAGGCACGGGCTGGAAGAAAATCGTTGGGCGCAGGTTTGTACCTATAGAGATCAAGGAGGAAAGCTGGCCTGTTGTGAAGGATCGTTTCCCTCTAAATAACGGATCCTTCCACATGAAAATGCCGTATGCTGAACATTTCATGATGTATACTGTCGGCCGAGATTTGACTAACCCGATACAGATGGTGAATTGTCCATGGGATTGGATGGGGCAGGCAAGGCTATGTGACACCGTATATTGGAAATTCTTCGATTACGGTAAGAACGTCGATAAGAAGCATACCAGTGGCGGATCTGTTGATTTCGCACTTTCTGGTGACGTTTGATATGTCCTCACATTCGATTTCTAGTGACCTCTGATTAGAGAGTTATATAGGGCTCATTTGCTGTCATGGTGATGGTTACTGTGAGAATCATCAGTACTAGTTAAATATGGCTAATAGAATAACCATCGAGAGGGGATTGCTGTGGCTGTTGAACTAGCAAAAGAGTATCGCGGTTTACCGCGCGAGCAGCTCCTAGAAAAGGTGTACGACTTAGGTTTCAACTATCCCAGGTGCTCGCACAGTTGTTCCCAGTGTGTGGTGGCAGCTTATCATGACATCCTCGGCATTGATGAAGTTGTAGTCAAGGCTGCAACTTCATCATGCGGAGGACAGGCAATCACCATACTAGGAACTTGTGGTGCACTCATTGGTGGAACGATGGTGCTTGACTGTTTCTTCGGTAGAGATTTGGGACAAATGTCTAGCGTACGTGTTGTAGACCCGACACCTATGTTTGATGCTGTAAAGGTGGCAGGATTGCTTCACTCTAAATTCATTGAAGAGTTTGGGGACATACACTGTGCTCAGATACAACAGAAGCTTTACGGCCGCTTCTTCTACGTACTTGACCCGGATGAGGGAGAGAAATTGGAAGAGGCTAAAGACAGATTCTTTCCCAAGAACTGCTGGCATGTGATTGGCAGCTCAGCACGTTGGGTTATGGAAATACTAATAGATAAGGGTGTTGTTGTGCTTGACTGAGTATATGCAAGCTGTCCAGAACATCTAGTTGTGTACCCGTGGGATATTTGCTGACCTTAGTACGCAGAGTGATGATTAGGAGCAATTGCGGGTAGCCGGTTCGTGAGAGGGGTAAACCAAAAAGTGGAGCTAGCTCTGAAAGACAAAGTAGTTATAGTCATTGGCGGAGCAAGGGGAATATGGGTTGGTATAGTTGAGGCCTTTGCAAGGGAAAAGTGCAGAGTGGTGATTGGCTATAACAGCTCCAGAGATAATGCCGAAAGACTGGCGAAACGGTTAATGCACGAGGAAGATACGGTAGTAGCCACTATGAAAATAGATGTAACTAGTAAGATCGATGCAGAGAATCTTGTAAGAACCACAATGAAGACTTACGGCAGAATAGATGTCCTCGTTACGGCTGCCGGGGTCTTAAGAAACATGCCATTCGTTGACATAGATGAAGAAGAATGGCATAGAGTAATGAATATCAATGCAAAAGGTGCTTACTTGATAGCAAGAGAGGTGATTCCCCACATGATAAAGGCTAAGCAAGGTAGTGTTGTAATCGTCTTGTCACGTGCTGCTAAGGATGGAACGGCAGGTCTGTCACACTACGCTATGTCAAAGTTCGCCCTATGGGGCATGACACAGTCTCTAGCTAAGGAGGTTGCTCAATATGGTATCAATGTCAATGGCATCTGTCCCGGCATCATACGCACGGACATGTGGGAAACCATACTGGATGATAGATCAAGGCAAACCGTCGTTCCGAAAGAAGAGATTTGGCAGCAAATGATGGCGACGATACCAATGGGTGTACCACAGGAGCCTATAGATATTGGCAATCTGGCAGTGTTCCTTTGCTCTGATGCCGCTAGGTACATAACTGGTGAGGCGATTCATGTAAATGGAGGTATGCGTATGGACTAGCATAGTCGATTCAGGGGACATCACACGATCGCACTGCAAGCATCTAGTAGATTATGAGACTCCGGTTTTCGTGGCTTTGAGTTCACCCATGGTGTTGGTCGAGTAATTGCCAAAGATTTGCAGCAGGTCAAGGAAGCTGGTAGTAACTGAAGCTAATTGAATTGACTATTCAAATTGCGTTGGTAAGCTCAAGAGTCTGGGTATAGATTATAGAGATAGAGGGGCGGCTATTCATGGAAATTGACAAAGCTAAACTGCTAGCAATGTACAAGTCAATGGTTAGAATTCGGGCGTTTGAAAAAAGGGCTTCCAAGGAATTTGCGCTTGGGAACATACCGGGCCACATACACCTATCTGTGGGGCAAGAGGCTGTTGCCGTAGGGGCCTGCGCCAATTTGGTAGACGGTGACTACATAACAAGTACTCACCGTGGCCATGGTCATGTAATAGCTAAAGGCGCGAAGACAGACAGGATGATGGCTGAGCTCTTCGGTAAGAAAGATGGGTATAACAAGGGGAAGGGCGGTTCAATGCATATTGCCGACATAGATATAGGTATAGTTGGAGCTAACGGCATAGTTGGTGCTGGTATCCCGATTGCTGTTGGTGCTGCACTTGCGGTGAAGAAGAGTGGAACTAAACAAGTCTGCATCTGCTTTTTTGGCGATGGTGCCAACAACAGGGGTACGTTTCACGAAGGACTAAACATGGCCGCCATCTGGAAACTGCCGGTGGTTTTCGTGTTGGAAAATAACCTCTACGCTGAGACTACGCCGGTAGACTATCATACCAGCATAGCGAACCTTTCGGATAGGGCGGTTTCATACGGAATACCAGGAATATCGGTCGATGGCAATAATGTAATAGCTGTCTATGAAGCAGTAAGTACGGCTGTTGAAAGGGCAAGGAATGGAGATGGCCCGTCACTAGTAGAGTGTAAGACCTATCGTCTCCACGGACACTTTGAAGGTGACCCTCAGAAGTACAAACCGGGGGCAGAAGTAAGCGCTTGGTGGGAAAAGGAACCTATTGAGAGAAGCAGGAAAAAATTCATAGAAATGGGCATTATGACAGATGCTGACGTAGAGCGAATCCAAATCGACATAGATGAAGAGATAGAAAGAGCGGTGGAGTTTGCTACAGAGAGCCCTTATCCCGAACCGATCGAAACGTTGGATGATGTCTACGCTTGAAGGAGAGAAATGGTAAGAAAAGTAACCTACAACAAAGCCATCTGTGAAGCTGTTGATGAAGAAATGGCAAGAGATCCTAAGGTCTATATCTTAGGGGAGGAAATGAGAGCTTGGGGATCCGCTCGTGGAGAATTCGCCGGATTGCATAGTAAGTGGGGAGATGACAGGGTAATGGATACCCCCATATCAGAGATGGCTATTCTGGGCAGTTCGATTGGTGCTGCGATACTTGGATTTCGCCCTATTGCAGTCATCATGTTTTCCGATTTTCTAGGTTGTTGCGGTGACGAATTGCTTAATCAGTTGAGTCTCTTGAGATATATGTCTGGCGGCAAAATAAAGCTGCCAGTAACGGTGATGTCTTACATAGGGGCTGGTGCGGGTGCGGCAGCTCAGCATTCTAAGAGCCCACTTGGAATGCTGATGGGTATCGTGGGCTTGAAAATTATTGTCCCTTCCAATCCGTACGATGCCAAGGGTCTTATCAAGAGCGCAATACGTGAAGATAACCCAACAATCTGTCTCTATCACCATGGGTTAATGGGTAGACGAATGGCTGGCGAAATACCGGAAGAAGAGTATACCGTGCCACTGGGCCGAGCAAATCTGGTTAGGGAAGGTAGCGACGTAACAGTGTTGGCGATCAGCTACATGGTCGACCGAGCAATTGCTGCTGCAGAGACTCTCGGTAGGGAGGGTATCAGCGTCGAAGTCATCGATCCTCGTACTTTAGTACCGCTAGACGAAGAGACTATTTTTGAGTCTGTCCGGAAGACCGGACGCTTGATAATCATGGACGAAGAACCGATAAATTGCAGTGCCGCCTGTCATATTTCAGCAATTGCGGCTGAGAAGGCTTTCCAATATCTTAAAGCCCCGATAAAGAGAGTCTGTGCCCCGGACACGCCAATACCCTTTAGCCCGACTTTGGAGAAGTATTGGATGCCGGACGAGGGTAACTTAATCAAGGCAATACATGATACGTTCGAATCTTGATTATCCCTGAAACGTACGTAAGGTATTCAAGGTGTTTACATATGCCGACTATATTAAAGAAGAAGGAGGAGTGCTAAGTGGGTAAGAAAATATTTGGCATCAATACCGTTAGGGTGGCCGTAGATGACGTTATTCACTATGTTAACGAACTAGACCCAAGCATTACCGTACATAGCATTGTCGATGACAGTCTAATTACCGAAGTCATAGACAACAATGGACCGAACAGTAATGTTATAAGGAAGCTATGCACATATTTTGTCTTCGCTGAGCAAACAGGCGCCGATCTCATACTAAACATGTGTTCATCAGTAGGGGAAGCAGCAGAGATAGCCGCGAAAATGGTCAACATACCCGTGATTAAGATAGACGAAAGAATGGCTGAAGAAGCTTGCAATATAGGAAATCGTATAGGAGTAGTAGCCACTGTGTCGACTACCATGGGCCCGACTGTCCGCTTGATTCAAAAATCCGCCGACAAAATAGGCAAGAAGGTCGAGATCTCCGAGGAAGTATGCAAAGGTGCCTTCGAGAAACTCACTAAGGATGGGGATAAGAATGCTCATAACGCAATCGTCATAAAGGCTATTCGTGAATTAGCTAAAAGTGTAGACGTAGTAGTCTGCGCCCAAGGAAGTATGCATGCTCTCTTACCAGATCTAGGTAAAGCACCGGTGCCAGTATTAACCAGCCCGCCCTTTGGCTCGAAACATGCGGTTGAGGTTCTATCCTCCATGCCAAAGTAGTTGACAGATGAAAACAAAGACTTCTTGTTTCCTATAGACATAGTTCTAGAGGAGGAACAGTCAAGTGGTGATTACACTACAACGCAGACAACAATACCTCGGTTTGTCTGATATGGATATGTCGAATCGCGTCAGTGAATTGGCGATGGATTTCGCAAAACATTCTCATAGTTGCGGACAAAGTACTGTCGCCGCTTTCTATGAAGTCTTTGTTATGGATGATTCGGTAGTGCGTGTAGCAAGTTCATCTTGTGGTGGCCAAGCTCGACAGATGATGGGAACTTGCGGTGCTCTGATCGGAGGCAGTATAGTCATTGATTACTTTTTTGGCAGGCCCGTAGAAGAAATGTCACATCAGGAAGGCATTAATGCCCAATTTGAAAACTACATTAAGGGGATGGATTTAGTTCAATTACTTTATAGACAATTCATCCAAGTGTATGGTGCGATTCACTGTGCTCTGCTGAATCAAAAGTTTTATGGTCGTATATATTGGCTAGCTGATGAGGAGGAGTTGGCAAAACAAGGGAAAGCGGCGGAGACTTGTAGCCCAAATTGCTTCGAACTTATAGGAGAAAGTGCAAAGTGGGTTATGGACATTATATTGGCAGAAAGCAAGAGCTATGTGCCGGGATCCCGACCGTAAGGAAGATATTATTTGAGGTACTGGTAGTATTTTGTTGATGAAATTTAATCAGCTAATTGACATTGACCTTTTGTTTAAGCTGCGGGCTTTTTGATTCGTTTTGCTTCATTTCGTGAGCTACGCGATGCGAACCGGCAGTAATTGGACTACATACAGAGGAGGAGATGAAAATGAGACTCAAGGATAAGGTGGCTCTGGTGACTGGGGCCGGCTCCGGGATGGGGCAGGCCATAGCCGTCCTGTTTGCTAAGGAAGGAGCTAAGGTGTCCGTCGTGGATATGGATACCGCCCGAGGAAAGAAAACGGTGGGCCTAATCGAGCAGAATAAGGGCCAGGGGCAGTTCATCAGCGCCGATGTTGCCAAGACATCAGACGTCGAGGGCATGATTAAGACGACCATCGCCGCCTACGGCCGGCTTGACATCCTGGTCAATAACGCCGGGGTCCCCATGGGGCCGACCCCGATTGATGAAGTCACCGAAGAACTCTACGACCGAATAATGGCGGTTAATCTCAAGTCCATATACCTAGCCGCCAAGTATGTCACCCCAATAATGAAGCAGCAGGGCGGAGGGGTTATCATCAACATAACCTCCATCGCCGGGGTAAGACCGCGCCCCGGTCAGAATGTCTACAACGCATCCAAGGGCGGGGCTATTGTCCTGACCAAGGCCCTGGCCATCGAACTTGCGGCGGACAACATCAGGGTCAACTCTATCAGCCCGGTATCCACGGATACTCCCATGCTCACCAAATTTATCGGTGAGGATAAGGACTTCGAGAAGGGGAAAGAGAGGTTGATCGCTACGATCCCTTTGGGCAGGCTAGCCACCCCGGACGATATAGCATATGCGGCGCTGTATCTAGCCTCCAGTGAGGCTTCGCTGGTTACCGGTGTTAACTTGCAGGTGGACGGGGGACGCGGGATTTAGCCTCCCTCCTCCCTTAAGGACTACTTGGCGTTGAGAGGCTAAGGTGAGGGATAAGGAAGCAATGCCAACCCAGCGGATTGTGGAATTGGCCAATCGTCACGGTAGATATGGTTATCGTAGGACGACGGTGTTGTTGAAAAGGGAAAGCTGGCAAGTGAACTATAAGAAGTTGGAGGATATCTGGAGGCGTGAAGTATAAAAATACCATCTGTTACATCATAGGGTGCAGTCCACTTGCAATCTTGAATAATAGTCCTTGGAGGGATTATGCCCAAACTGCTTGAGTATCAAGGGAAGAAATTGCTGAAAGACATTGGCATACCGGTACCTGAGGGTGAAGTATGTCGTACACACACAGAGGCAAGGCAAATAGCGGAGAAGCTTGGGAAGGCGGTTGTGCTCAAGGCGCAGGTTGGAGTTACCGGACGCTTTGAAGCTGGAGGTATCAAATTTGCCGACACCCCAGAGAATGCGGAAAGGGCAGCAGAAGAGTTGTTGGGGGAGAAGACAAAGGGAGTAAAAGTCGAAAAGATATTGGTAGAGGAAAAACTAGACGTCAAGGATGAATTCTATGCTAGTGTTGTGGTGAACGATTCTTGGAAGGTTAAGGGGCCGGTTGTCATATTCAGCACCAAGGGCGGCACCGGCATTGAGGAGATCGCCGAGCGTTTCCCTGATAAAGTGGCCAGAGTCAACGTAGACATCCTTAGTGGACCTACAATGGACGATGCCAGAAACCTAGTTACTGGACTTGGTGTTCCGGCATCATTGCTTGAGCCGCTGAGCAAATTGATTTATGAACTCTACGAGGTTTTCTCAAAACACAGCGCCCGAAGTGTCGAAGTTAATCCGATAGTACTGACTGAGGGTGGCGCGATCTACGCTGCCGATTGCCATATTGTAATTGATGAGGCTTCCGCATTCAAACACCCGGAGCTTGAAATAGACTATCCCCGTGACGTTGGCCATGAGCCCAGTAGCCTTGAGCGTATTGCCTGGGAAATAGAAAAACATGACTACCGCGGTACAGGTTACTTTGCTCAGATGATTCAAGGCTTTGGACCAGGGGAAGGAGTAGTTGGCTTCCATGGTGGCGGTGGTGGCGGATCTATGCTGGGAGCTGATGCGCTTATACGCCACGGACTGAAGCTGGCCAACTATGCTGACACAAGCGGCAATCCAACAGCCTCGAAGGTATATAGGATAATTAAGATAATATTCTCACAGCCTAATATAGATGGCTATATTATGATGGGTGCTTGCATTTCAAACCAAGAGCAGTGGCATCATGCACACGGTCTCGTGAAAGCACTGCGAGAAGAGCTTCGTGACCGACCAGGCTTCCCTGTAGTAATCCTTCTTGCTGGGAACAAAGAAGCGGAGTCACTTGAAATAATAAGAGAGGGATTGAAGGGCCTACCCGCGAAGATGGAAATATACGGTAGTGATTATGTCTACAACGTAGACTATGTTGCCCAGCGTATGAAGGAATTGGTACAGGAATACAGAGGTAAATAGATGATGAAGTACGCGTTCTCATTTGCAACTGGCAAGGTAAGTATCGATTACGAGAAATGTAAAGATTGCCATAGTTTTGCCTGCGTTAAGGCCTGTAGCCTTTTTGGCAGGGCAATACTCAGGATAGAGGACAACAAACCAGTACTGGTAAGTGAAGACGCCAATAAACGCTGTGTTGAGGATCTTGCATGCGAGATATACTGTCAGGATTATGGTAATAAAGGCTTGAAGATCTGGCTAGATATGTTTGGCCTTGAAGATTATCGGCAAGAGGTTGGACTAAATTCAGGGAAGGGTTAACAGATGTATGGCAATACTCATCGATGAAAGCGCCAAGGTAATAGTACAGGGGATTACAGGGCGAGAGGGAAGCGCCCGAACGAGATTCATGCTCGATTACGGAACAAACGTGCTTGGTGGTGTTACTCCAGGGCGTGGGGGGGGTGAAGTCTGGGGATTGCCAGTATTCGATAGTGTCAAGGAAGCTTTGGAACACCTGGGGGCGATAGATGCCAGTGTCATCTTTGTTCCTGGCCCGCATGTAAAAGGAGCTGTAGTTGAAGCACTGGAGAATGGGATAAAGTTCATCCTGATTCCTGCGGAACGTGTTCCTCTTCACGATAGTCTAGAAATGATAGCTATGGCGGATAAGAAGGGAGCACGTTTACTTGGTCCAGGTTCTCTCGGCATTCTGAGTGCCGGCAAGGCTATTATGGGCTGGCTTGGTGGTACTGAAGAGTTTGCGAGGAGTATTTTCAAGCCGGGGCCAGTTGGGGTAATGTCGCGCAGCGGAGGACAGACAAGCACCGTGGTATGGAGCCTCGGCCAGCATGGGATAGGTATCACCACCGCTTTACATGTTGGCTCTGAGCCCGTATTGGGATTGAGCTTTGCTGAAATACTGCCCTTGTTCGAGGCTGATAATGATACCAAAGCGGTGGTGTTGTTTGGTGAGATTGGCACTGTGGCTGAGGAGGAGGCGGCTGAAGTAATCAGGGAAGGCGCGTTCACTAAACCGTTAGTAGCCTACATTGCAGGTAGAACTCTGCCTTCCGGCATGAGGTTCTCTCACGCTAGTGCTATAGTCGAGGCTGGTAGAGGCACTGCCGAGAGCAAGGTTAAGGCTCTACAGTCAGCTGGGGCGAGTGTTGTGGAAAGGCCGCAGGAGATAGCCGTCGAGTGTGGGAGAATTCTTAAGGTCTAGGTGAATTAATATGATGCTTTTAAGATCCATGCTATTCGTGCCTGGCAATAACATGAGGATGATTGCCAAGGCCGTCACGGTACCTGCTGACGCTATTATCTTTGACCTGGAAGACGCCGTACCCATAATAGATAAGACAACCGCAAGGATTATGGTCAGAGACTCCATAGGTGTATTTGAAACCGCAGGCCACAATGTTCTTGTCCGTCTGAACGCACTTAGCACCAATATAACAGAAGAAGATATTAAATTTGTCGCCATTAAGGGTTTGAATG
>CAZIKS010000073.1:3174-16242 GCA_964539795.1 uncultured Pirellulales bacterium | reverse complement strand
AGTTTACTCTTTATTCAGGATTGTCCAGGAAGCTTCTGCAAATCTTTTTTCGAGTTTTTGCTTTAAGCATTTTTTATCTGCGGTTTTGGCGTCGATTCTTACATATCCTAAATCGGAATAAACATTTACAGTTTTGTCGCCGAAGGCTTCGCCGATTGCCCTTGCGATGTCGTCACCGAAATCAATGGCTGCTCCTATGGCTATACCTGCGCAAGCTTCGCCGGACTGATGGCCGATTATGCCGCCTAATATTGTGGCACAACCTGAAGCACAGATTGATACGATTAGTAAAAGTAATGTAAGGATGAAATTTTTCATTTTCGCTAAACTCCTCAGAAAAAACAACAAAATACAGAACCACTATGATTTTATGATTATTGGCTGGAAAGTCAAGGAAAAAAAACTAAAAATGGCGTGAAGGGGGCAAAGAAGTTTTGAGTGAGGTTTTGCGGTATTATCCTGAGTTTCCAGCAGTTTTCCGACAGGATAGTACGAAGCTGAAAGTCTATTCTGTACGGTCAGGAGGAAGGCCCTGCGAAGCAAGATAAGGTATGTCTTCTTATGGAAATGTGGTACTGAGTTTATAACGTCGGCTGGCCAACTACCATCGATTAGTCTTACTGTTGGTATTACAATCGGAAGAGAATATTTTTGAAGTAACAAATTTATAGTCATATTCTATAGACCTCTCGGCTGGGCTCAAGATGACAAAACTGGTCGGTTCGTGATTGAAGGCGTTTTTTTTCCTACGGGATTATTGCTGGTGGAGGTTATTTTCCTCTGCTTTTAACTTTTTCAGGACGGTGAATAAGCTTGTAAGCCAGCGATAATCGATGCCGCCGTTACTGTTTCGCCTGTGCAAGAGAGCGAAAAGCTCGCTTTTTTGCGAAGGAGAAAGCTGAGCGAGAACCTTCGCAGCCCTCATTACAGTTGACTTTTGCGGGGCTGAGAAGTTTTTTGTAAATTCAGCCATTTTCCTTGCGATGACAGGGCGTTGAGCCACGACTGATGATTTTGTTTTAACCTGTGCCATAAGAGGCCGCCCTTATACATTTAGTACCTAAATTAGCCTCCCTTTATGCCGCTTCAACCAAAGTACAGTACAGCTAATGTCCACCGGTATTGCAGAAGACCGGCGTTTTTGAACTGTTAGGCCGAGGTTGTTCACCCCTCTATTTTCCATAGATATTATATCGTCCAGATGTGCCGTTTGTCAATACTTAATGAGTGAAAAAAAGTGATAAGCCACTTAAAAAAAATTAATAATCTTTGCCGTTGAGGCTTCGGATGACAGAGAGCTGCCATTTTTTGAGCTGGGGTTTCATCTTTTCGAGTCGGTCGTGATGATTTTGGGCGAGGTCGGTTTTTTCCATGGGATCTTCGTCAAGGTTGTAAAGCTCGAACTTAAGCTGATTTTTCTCTTTATTTTGTATTCGGTGTAGTTTCCATGGCCAATCGAGCCATGCGGCGTGGCCGGGAAATGAATCTTCGGTGTACTGTTTTGTGATGTCAGAGGCTTCGAAACGAAGTCTGACGGGGTCTGTTACATCTGCGCCGGTCTTTTGGAGCTGGAAGAGTTCTGCCATAAGCTTTTTGCTTGGCGTCGGTACGCCGCCTTCTGGAAAATGCCAGAAGCCCATCGGTTCTGGTCTTGATTTCATTTTGGCATCGATTAAGGGGACAAGGCTGATACCATCGAGTGGGAGTTGTTTTTTCGGGCAAGCTCCAACGATTTCGACGAGTGTCGGGTATATGTCGGAGGTATTGCAGGGTACATTTGTTATTCGAGGGGCTTTTATTCTTTCTGGCCATTCGAGAATAGCCGGTACCCGGAGTCCTCCTTCGTAAATTTGAGCCTTGTTTCCTCTTCCGCCTGTAGAGCCGACTTTTGGAAGGCCGCCATTATCACTGCAATACCAGAGGATGGTGTTGTGGCGGATGCCGAGTGTTTGAATTTCTTTTCTTAGTTTGCCGAAGGCGCGGTCCATACCGGTGATTTCGCCGTAGAAATGGCGGAGTTTTTCCGGCTGGCCGTCATAGAGTTTTGCATCCTGCTCGATGGCCTGGTGAGGGCCGTGAGGGGAACCGAACCAGACGACGGCAAAAAAAGGTTTATCCGAATCGGCGTGCCTGCGAATGAATTCGAGGGCGGCATCCACAGTAACGGTTGAGCTTTCGCCGCGAGTCTGTACGGCGGTACCTTCGCGGCTTAGAATGGGGTCATTATCAAAGAAATTCGGTGCGGAGAACCATTCATCGAAGCCGCTTTTTCCAGGGTTGACTGGGCTCAATTTGCAGACGGAGCCGAGATGCCACTTTCCAAAGTGCCCGGTGACATAACCGGCGTCTTTTAATGTTTCGGCGATAGTTATTTCCTGCGGGCGTAGGGTGTTACCCCATGAGAAGCATCCGAAGCGATTGGGATGGCGGCCTGTCATAACCGAGCCTCGAGTTGGCGAGCAAACGGGAGCGGCGGCGTAGAATCGGTCGAATCGCAGTGCGGAAGCTGCCATAGCATCGAAGTTCGGGGTTTTCAGGACGGGATGGCCGTTATATGCCATATCCCCCCAGCCCTGGTCATCTGCCATGCAAAGGACGATATTGGGCCTTTTTTTTGAGCGATCCGCTAAAGCGGACAAGGGGGTGAGCATTGTGAGACAGAATCCTGCAGAAGCAGCTTTTAAGAAATCACGACGCTGTAACTGCATTAGATACCTCAAAGTTTGGCTGTAAATTTTTTCGGTTAATAAATTCAGCAGTAAATTTCCACGCCCTTACGGACGTGGCATTTTCCGGGACGGGCTAAGCCCGCCCGACTTCGTCGGGTACTTCCATCTACGGGCTTACGCACCGTAGTATTACGAAGGAAGAATAAATTTCATTGCGCCTGTTTGTAATTATATTATTTTACGGGCAAAGTACAAGGCTTGAATCAAAGTTTTGCGAGAGGCAGGGTAAGTGCAGAAGGGTCAACAAAGGCGGAGAAATGTAACAGGTTAAAAGTGAACAAAAAACGGGAAAAGCACCTATAAATGCAATTTTATTTTGGAATGCAAGTCTTTTATTTACAAGGATTAATAGAAGTTAGACTATTTTTATTTAGAAGAGGTGAACTTTTTCTGATGACATTTGTATAGGCTTAACAGAGACTTACTTAACACAGGGCTGGGCAATTTCGCTCTCTCCTCTCCCTCCGCGGCCCAGCCCTGCATCTTTTTTTGCGCACATCTAAACGCTTTCGCGCTGGACCAGAAAAGGCGAAAGAAAGCCTCCACAGCCAACTGGAATGAAGGCGAAAGTCATATGTAGAATGTTGATTTTAATTCTTTTTGGTTTCTTTAGCATAAGCCTTAGCAGTGCAGAGGCAATAATCCTTCGATGGAAAAGCAACAGGCAAGTAAATTTGGAAAAAAGTACGTGGTCTAAATAAGATTACCTGCTTGACATAAAAGCAAACCCCGGCGAAGCCGGTGTTTTATTTCCTATAAATTTAAATTCGTAGTGCTGGGACTTATTTGAGAACAGAACCAAATTTTACTAAAGCCATTTTTGATAGCTTTTTAATATAAGAAAAGTCTCGGTCTTAGAAATTCCTTCTATAGCGGAGAGTTTTTCGGTCAGGAAATTCACCAGACCTCTATTTGACTCCACGAGCACTTCAATTAGTATATCATATCGTCCTGAAACAATCGAAACCGAGATGACATTCCGCAGTTTGGAAATTTCCTGGGCTTTGCAATCCAAAAGCTTTGCTTCCATCAGTGTTGCAGCAATCACGGCCAACTGCTGGTTTTCGAGTGTGTTAGGGTCTCGCAATGCCCTGATTTTCAAGACACCATTATTCTGGAGCCTTTTTAGTCTTTGGCGAATGGTACCCTCGGAAACATTTAATTTTTGGGCTATAGCACTGTTAGGTATATGCTTTTTTGAGAGGATGTTAATTATTTTCCAATCAAGCTTATCCGGCTGCATAAAGTTTCTCCTGTTAGAGCTTTTCCAAAAGTTTACGAAGAGTTTCTGCGGCATCTCCCAAAATCAGGGTGGTATTTTTGCGTGATTCATACAAGGGGTTGTTTACACCGGCATACCCAGGGGCTGTATCTTTGTTGCAAATGATTAGATGTTTGGCGCGGTCAACATTCAAAACGGGCATTCCGTAAATTGGTGTTCCCTCTGCAGTTCTTGCGGCAGGGTTGATGACATCATTAGCACCTATTACGATAACAAGGTCTGTCCGGCTGAATTCTGGATTGACATTTTCCATCGGGCAGAGCTTTTCATAAGGCACTTCGACTTCTGCCAATAAAACGTTCATATGGCCCGGCATCCGTCCGGCAACAGGATGAATGGCGAATTTCAGGTTTTTACCCTGCGACTCCAATTTGTCAAGTATCTGTTTTACCTGAACCTGAGCCTGTGCCAAAGCCATACCATAACCCGGAACAATGATTATCTTTTTTGCCTTCCGGATAACCGCCACCGCTTCATCGATTACATCGGATATGTTTTCGGCCGTTAGTGGTTTGGCTGGGGAATCTCGACCTGCCGAGCTAAGGGGTGTTTGCGCGGCGGTTGATAAAGCTGTTTTTCCTGTTAAAACTTTAACAATACTGCTATTCATAGCCCGACACATAATCTGTGTCAAGATAATCCCGGACGAGCCAACAACAGCACCGACAGCCACGACCAGCAAATTTGATGTAGCCATGCCTACGGTGGCTGCGGCGATGCCAGAGAGAGAGTTCAACAAGGAAATTGTTATAGGCATATCTCCTCCGCCAATACGAATAGCAAAAAGAACACCAAAAATCAAGCTGATGAGAATCGACATTATAGAAAGGATTGTAGCTGCGCTGTACGGAGCGAAAGTCAGAAGCGGGACGAGGATTGCGAGGGCAAACAATGAGAGAAGATTAAGTATAAAATGACCTTTAAGAACAACAGGAAGGGGTGTAATCTTTCCATCGAGTTTTGCGACTGCGACAATGCTTCCGCTGAAAGTAATACTTCCGACCACCATTGCAAGGGCACCGGTGAATTTAGCCACAGCGGAAATATCTATATTAGTTCCGGTTATTACAACAAAAGCAACGATAGCGGAAGCTGCTCCTCCAAAACCATTCAATAGCGCCACTAACTGGGGCATCCGGGTCATTGTAACATAGACAGCGAGGAACCAACCGACAGCGGCACCCAGGGCCATTGAAATCCAAAGAACCTTTTGGGAGATAATTTGGTTGCCGACCATTGTTGCAGCAATAGCAGTCAACATACAGGCAGCACCAATGAGGTTTCCCTTTCTGGCCGTCTTTGGCGAACTCATTAATTTTATGCCCAGTACAATACCGAGGACACAGAATAAATCGATTAGCTTATAAATAAATGCCGGCATATTTTTGTCTTCAATCGCTCTTGTTATTTGAACATTTTCAACATGCGGTCCGTAACAAGGAATCCCCCTATGACATTTATCGTAGCAAGAATTACAGCAAGAGCGCCAAAGAACCGGTTTTGGGATCCGAGGGCGAAAGCAGTAGCTATCAAAGCACCTGAAACAGTAACACCTGACAAAGCGTTCATACCGGACATTAAGGGCGTGTGCAAGAGGCTTGGCACATCACCGATGACCTTATAGCCCACGGCAGTTGCGATAATAAAGAAAATTATAGACAGGCACACATTCATTTGGCGACCAACCTTTCATCTCAAATTCATCGCCTCCAAGGTACCAGCATGGATTATTTTGCCGTCCTTCGTGACCAAGGCGGAAGCGATAATCTCATCTTCCATATCTAATGTTACTTTTCCATTTTTTACGAGATATTTAACTAAATTGTATATATTGTTAGCAAACATCAAGGTAGAACTTTTTGGCATCATACTCGGTATGTTTTGTATGCCGTCTATGTTCACACCATGTTTTGTGACAAGTTTTCCCGCTTCAGAAATTTCGCAGTTGCCGCCCTGGTCAATTGCGACATCTATGATTACCGAACCAGTTTTCATTGATTTAACCATTTGGTCAGTAATAAGAATTGGAGCCACCCTGCCGGGTATTAATGCGGTAAGGATAAGTATCTCCGCCTTAGCGACTCTTTGGTGTAAAGCTTTCTGCTCCTCAGCGAGCCATTTTTCCGGAAGTTTTTTGGCATATCCTCCTTCACCGACAGCAACTTCAGTGGGAACGTTTACATCTATAATCTTAGCCCCCAAACTCATTGCCTGTTCCGAGGCCTCCGGACGAATGTCGGCAGCGTATACAATTGCTCCCAAGCGTTTTGCAGTAGCAAGAGCCTGAAGTCCGGCAACCCCTGCACCAATTACAAGAGTAACAGCAGGTTTACTTATTCCAACCGCGGAGGTTATCATAGGCATAAATGCCGGCAACATATTGGCCGCCAATAAGACCGCTTTGTATCCTGCTACGGTGCTCATAGATGTTAGTGCATCCATATTCTGCGCTCGAGAAATTCTGGGAATTGAATCCAAGCTGATACTTATAACACTTTTTTCGGCTAATTTTTGAACCATTTGATGATTGTGAGGAGAGGCTGGGTGCAAAAAAGTGATTAAATACTGCCCGGACTTCATCATATCCACTTCATGTTTGCCCTTCTTAATTGAAAACCTCGGCTCTTTTACCTTTAGTATTAAATCTGCCCTGGCAAAAATTTTCTCAACATCATCGACCAAATCTGCTCCAGCTTCACTATATTCTTCATCGGTAAAAAAGGAGCCTACTCCCGCACCGATTTCCACCAAGACCTTCGCCTGCTCATTTATCATTTTTCCGACGACTTCCGGAGTAGCAGCAACCCGCCTCTCGTCTGTCATAATTTCTTTAGGTATTCCTATTGTCAAACCGTTGAAACTCATGCCATTTCTCCCACTAAAAAACATCCTTTATGTAATACGTAATTATTATTCTTAAGAGACTAATCTAAAAACTGAATTTCTGACTAACAAAAACTCGGTTTAAAAAGGTACCAAGCAGTACGGCGACGAAAAAAGGACTATTACTTATATATTATTACGAAACACGTATTATTGTCAAGCATAATTACGAATTCTTATATTAAAAATTTTTTCTTAAAGATAAAGCCTTTCAGCAGGTAATGGAACAAATACCCAATAAGGAGGTTTCGCGCTTAAAATCGGAGCAGAAATTCGCTCGTGGTATGAAATTTGGGTCTATTAGTATTCTATAGCGGTACACGTTTAATCCGGGAGCCGAGCTTTGTTATTATCTCATAAGGTATTGTCTGTAGCTGGTCGGCGATAGACTCGATACTGTTCGGGGCCTTAGGGTCATTGTCAATTACGGTAACCTCCATGCCGGGACAGACGTCAATCTGTTCTCGCAGCAATGGAGTGAGGTCAAGTATTGTCTGATCCATACTTACCCTGCCTACCACAGGGACGAGAGTGCCAGCGATTTTCATTTTACCTTTATTTGAAAGTCTTCGGTCGTATCCGTCGCCGTAACCGACAGGAACCAGGCCAACCGTTGTATCTTCCGTGGCCTGCCAAGTATTTCCGTAGCCGGCATATCCACCCTTTTTGATTTGCTTTACTGCGTAGAGGTAACTGACTAATTTCATCACGGGTTTCAAATTCGGCTTATTAAACATTTGTGTTCCGGGCTGATATCCGTAAACGGCAATGCCGGTGCGAAGCATATCATAATGGCTTTGTTTTAAATCTATTGTTGCGGGAGTATTGGCTGCGTGTATGAGTGGAATATTCAGGCCGCTACTTTTGATTTTGGTGATAAAATCATCGAATCTTTTCAACTGATATCTTGAAAAAGTTTTATCAGGTGAATCGGCAGTCGATAAGTGAGTATATAAACCCTCAATATCAATACTGTTACGGCCGTTAATAGCATCAATGAGCTGAAGTACCTTTTGTTCGTCAAGTCCCATCCGACCCATTCCACTATCGAGCATAAGATGAACAATAGCTTTTTTGCCTAACTGTTTAGCGGCAGCGTCAAGGGTTTCGAGGTCTTCTTTATACATGGCTGTTATGCGCACCTGGTTTGCAACGAGCCACTCGGCGATTTCGTCTTTCTGCCTGCCAGCATAAATACTAAACTCTGAGCCTAAGAGCAGTATCGGCAGGTCCCATCCAAGTTCTCTGAGCTGCATTGCTTCAGGAATAGCTGCAACGGCAAGCATATCAACATTTGCTGTTTTAAGCGCCGGCAAAACCACGTCAATTCCATGTCCGTAGGCATTGCATTTGACAGCAACACACATCTTACATTTCTCAGAAGCAAACTTCCTTAAGATATTGCAGTTATGTACGACGGCTGACAAATCAATCTGTGCTACTAAATAATCAGCATCGAGTGGTGAATTTTCAGTTTGTGAATCTGCCATTTTATGCCTTTTCAGATTTTATTTTTAATTGCGTTTGTAAACGATAAGCCTGACCAGCGAACTGAAAAGAGTCACAACCTCGATTCGATACCGGCCAAGTCAGGAAATTATAACATCATTGAATACCATTTCAATATTATTGTGGCTTTTTGATACTGATATAAAGGATTTCTCCACCAAAAGACAATAAAAAGTCTGTGTTCTGAGCTGTTTTTTAACCTGATAAGCGGGATGAAAAAATACATGCGAGCGTTAAAAAAGATATAACCGTTAAAAAAATCTAAAGTGCCGTAAAAATATGCCGAAAATCAAGATGAGATTACAATTATGACGATTATGATGTTTAATATATTGATGAAATCGCGTTTTTATAAAAAACAATTAAAAGATTTTCAGTTATAATATTACAGCCCGATAAATGGCCAAACCCCCAATAAAATTCAAATTGAAAGTCCCAAAGCCATCAACAGAAACGATTAAATCCGTTCATGAGGAAAAGTTTACGCCAACGTGCAAGCTTTGCGGCAAGAAACACTGGCCATTGGATCCTTCCTGTATAGGTAAGAAAGGCGCAAGGGCTGAAATTAAGGCGCAAATAGAAGCTAAAAAAGGCGCCAAGGCCGAGGCAAGAGCCGAAGCAAAGATGCGGGCTGAAGCAGAAAGAATGGCAATTGCAGAAGCCCGGAGCAGAGCCAAAGAAGAAGAGCGAAAAATAGCGAAGGCTGAAGCCGAGGCAAGAACCATTGCAGAAGCTAAAGCAAGGGCAAAAGCTGAGGCTATACGAAGGGAAATTGAAGAAGCCAAAAGACGAGCCAACGAAGAAGCAAAGGCAAGGGCAAAAGCAGAAGCTGAGGCAAGAGCCCTTGCAGAAGCAGAAGCTAAAGCAAGGGCAAAGGCTGAGTCTCTACAAAGGGAAATTGAAGAAGCCAAAAGACAAGCCAACGAAGAGGCAAGGGCAAAAGCAAAAGCTGAGGCAAAAGCAAGGGCAGAAGCAGAGGCAAGAGCAAAGACTGAGGCTATACGAAGAGAAATAGAAGAAACCAAAAGACGTGCCAAAGAAGAGGCAAAGGCAAGGGCAAAAGCGAAAGCAGAGGCAAAAGCAAGGACAGAAGCCGAAGCAAGAGCAAAGGCTGAAGCAGAAAGAAAGGCGATTTTAGAGGCCAAAGCAAAAGCCAAAGAAGAAGCGAGAGAAAAAGCCAGAGCCAAAGCCGAGGCAAAGGCAAGAGAAAAGGCCGAAGCAAAAGCAAGAGCTGAAGCGGAAAGAAAGACAATTGCAGAAGCTCGGATAAAAGCCAAAGAAGAAGAGCGCAAAAGAGCAAAGATTAAAGCCAGAGCAAGAGCCCTTGCAGAAACGGAGGCAAGAGCAAAGGCTGAAGCTGAAAGAAATGCAATTTTAGATGCCAAGGCAAAAGCCAAAGAAGAATCGAGAGAAATAGCCAGAGTTAAAGCCGAGGCAAAGGTAAGAGCAAAGGCCGAAGCAAAAACAAGGGCTGAGGCTGAAAGAAGAGAAAGAGCAGCATCCAGACTTAAAGCAAAATCAGAAGCACAAGCAAAGGCCAAAGCCAAAGCCGAGGCAAAGGCAAAAGCCCGGACATTATCGAGAGCTAAGGCCAAAATAGAAGCAAGAGTAAGGGCAGAAATCAAGGCAAAGGAACGGGAACAAGCAAAAGCAAGAGCTGAGGAAAAAGCAAGAGCCAAAGCTGAGGCGAAGGCAAGAACTGAAATTAAGAAAAAAGCAATAGCAGCAGCACGGACAAAGGCCAAAGAAGAGGCGAAGGAAAGAGCAAGAGTCCAAGCCGAAGCAAGAGCAAAGGCCAAAACTGAAGCGGCATTGAAGGCAGAGTCTGAAAGAAAAGCACTAATTGCAGCCAATATAAAGGCGAAGGCAGAAACCTGGGCAAAAGCAAAAGCAGAAGCACAAGAGTTGGGAAGGTTAAAAGCTGAAGAAAGAGTGAGGGTAGAAGCAGAGAGAAAGATAAAAGCAGAGGCAAAAGCAAGAGCCAAAGAAGAGGCCAAAGAAAGAGCGAGAGTTAAAACCGAGGAAAAAGCAAGGGTAAAAGCCGAAGCCAGAGAAAGAGCAATGGCCGAAGCCAAGGAACGAGCAAAAGCTCAAGCCGAAAGAAAGGCCAAGGCCGAAGTCGAAAGGAAAGCAATATTAGAAGCCACAATAAAGGCGAAGGCAGAGGCCTGGGCAAAGGCTAAGGCAGAATCTGAGGAAAGAGCAAGATTAAAAGCCGAAGAACGGAGAAGATTAGAAACAGAGCAAAAGGCAAGAATTGAAGCCAAGGCGAAGGCAAAAGAGAGGAAAATGGCAGAAGCCGAGGCAAAGAGAATGGCCAAAGCGGAGGCAAGAGCGAGGACTGAAGCTGAGAAAAAGGCAAAGACAAAAGCGAGGATAAAGGCAAGAGAAGAGGCACAAGCAAAGGCTAAAGACGAAGCGTTGAGAAAAACAAAAAATAAGGCTTTAGCAAGAGCAAAAGCCAAATTAGCAGCAAGAATACAAGCTGAAACCAAAGCCAAAGTCAAGGCTAAAGCAAGGGCTGAAGCCGAAGAACAAGCAAGAGAGCAAGCTGAAAGAAAAGCCAAGGCTAAGGCGGAACGAAGGGCCAGGGCAGAAGCAGAGCGAAATGCAAAAGCAGAGATAAAAGCAAGAGGCAAAGAAGAGGCCAAAGAAAGAGCGAGAGCTAAAGCCAAAGAAAGGGCACAAGCGAAAGCTGAACGGAAAGCCAAGTCCGAAGCCGAAAGAAAGGTCATCTTAGAAACTACAATAAAGGCCAAGGCTGAGGCATGGGCAAGGGCCAAGGCAGAAGCGGAAGAAAGAAGAAGATTAAAGGCTGAAGAAAGGTTGAGGGTTGAAGCTGAAAGAAGGGCAAAATCGGAGGCAAAAGCAAGGGCCAAAGAAGAGGCCGGAGAAAGGGCAAAAGCTAAAGCCGAAGCAAAAGCAACAGCCAAAGCTCAAGCTGCAGAAATAGCAAGGGCCGAAGCTGAGACAAGAGCAAAAGCAAAAGCTGAGGAAAAAGCCAAGGCCGAAGCTGAAAGAGCGGTAAAGGTCGAAGCCAAACTAAGGGCAAAAACAGAATTTAGAATAAAAGCAAAAGAACAAGCAGAAGCAAAGGCCAAAAGCAAAGCCTTTAGAAATGCAAAAGCTAAAATCATAGCAAGAGCTAAAGCCGAAGAAACGGCAAGAGCCAAAAAAGAGGCCAAGGCAAAAGCAATCGAGGTAAAGGCAAGAGCGGAAATTTCAACAAAAGCAAAAGCAGCAATGAGAGTCAGGGCTAAAGAAGAAGCCAAGGAAATGGCAAAAGCTAAAGCCGAAGCAAAAGCAATAGCCAAGGCTCAATCCGCAGAAAGAGCAAGGGTTGAAGCTGAGACAAGAGCACAAGCCGAAGCTGAGAAAAAAGCAAAGGCAAAAGCCGAAGCGTGGACAAAAACAAAAAACAAGGCTTTAGCAAAAGCAAAAGCCAAGTTAGCGGCACGAGTACAAGCTGAAGCCCGAGCCAAAGCCGAAGCTAAAGCAAGGGCTGAGGCAAAAGAACGAGCCAGAGCCAGAGCCGAAGAAAGAGCAAGGTTAGAAGCTGAAAAAAGAGACCGGTTAGAAGCTGAAAGACAAGCAAAAACCGAAGCCAAAGCAAAGGCCAAAGAAATAGCAAGGGCTGAAGCTGAGTTACGAGCGAAAGCTCAAGCTGAAAGAAAAGCCAAGGTCGAAGCTGAAAAAAAGGCCCTGTTAGAAGCCAAAATAAAGGCCAAGGCTGAAGCCTGGGCAAAGGCAAAGGCTGCATCTGAAGAAAGAGCAAGGTTAAAAGCTGAGGAACGGCGAATATTAGAAACAGAGAAAAAGGCGAAAATTGAGGCGAAGGCAAAGGCTGAAACTGAGGCGAAAGCTCAAGCAGTTGTAAGAGCAAAGTTAGAAGCCGAAACAGAGAAAAGGGTAGAAGCAGAAAGAAGGGCGCAAGCAGAAGCGAAAAAACGAGCCGAAGCTGAAGCCAGGGAAAAAGTAAGAGCTAAAACCGAGGCTGAAGCAAGAGTAAAGTTAGAAGCCGAAGCAAAAAAAAGAGCAGAAGCAGAAATAAGGGCGCAAGCAGAAGCAAGAAAACGAGCCGAGGCCGAAGCCAGAGAAAAAGCAAGAGCTAAAGCCGAGATTGAGGCAAGAGCAAAAGCTGAAGCAGAGAAAAAGGCGAAAATTGAAGCTAAGGCAAGAGCTGAGGCAGAAGAACGAGCAAGACTGAAAGCTGAAGAGAAGGCACGTGTTGAGGCCAAACAAAGGGCGAGAATAGAAGCTAAGGCAAAAGCCAAAGAAAGAGCAAGGGCTGAAGCAGAAGAACGAGTAAGACTGAAAGCTGAAGAGAAGGCACGTGTTGAGGCTGAACGAAGGGCAAGAATAGAAGCTAAGGCAAAAGCCAAAGAAAGAGCAAGGGCTGATGCAGAAGAACGAGCAAGAGTAAGGGCCGAAGTGAAAGCAAAGGCAGAAATTGAGAGAAAGGCAATAGTCGAAGCCAAAATAAAGGCCAAGGCAGAGGCGTGGGCAAAAGCAAGGGCAGCAGCTGAAGAAAAGTCAAGGTTTAAGGCCGAGGCAAAGGCCCGAGCCGAATCTGAGAAACAAGCAAAAATCGAAGCCAAAGCGAAGGCAATAGCTGATGCTAAAGAGAGGACAAGGGTAGAAGCAGAGGCAAAGAGAATGGCTAAG
>CAZIKS010000073.1:0-3074 GCA_964539795.1 uncultured Pirellulales bacterium | reverse complement strand
GCTGATGCTAAAGAGAGGACAAGGGTAGAAGCAGAGGCAAAGAGAATGGCTAAGGTTGAAGCAAAAGCCCGAGCCGAATCTGAGAAACAAGCAAAAATCGAAGCCAAAGCAAAGGCAAAAGCAGAGGCACAAGCAAAGGCTAAAGCCGAAGCGTGGACAAAAACAAAAAATAAAACTTTAGCAAAAGCAAAAGCCAAGTTAGCGACAAGAGTACAAGCTGAAGCCAAAGCTGAAGCTAAGGCCAAGACAAGGGCTGAAGCAGAAGAACGGGCAAGAGCCAAACTCGAGGCAAGAGCAAAAGCAGCGATTGAGAAAAAGGCAATAGCAGCGGCGAGATTAAAAGCAAAATTTCAGAGGAAGAGCAGGGTTGAAGCGGAACGAAAAGCAAAATTAGAAGCCAAAGCACAAGCAAGAGCAGCAGCTAAAGAACAAAGAAGGGGCATGGCCGAGGCAAAAACAAGAGCTAAAGCTGAACAAAAAGCAAGGGCACAGGCGCTGGTCAAGGCAAAGCTGGAAGCCAAAGCACAAGCAAGAGCAGCAGCTGAAGAACAAAGAAAAGCCATGGCCGAGGAAAAGGCAAGAGCTAAAGCTGAACAAAAAGCAAGAGCCCAGGCACTTGTCAAGGCAAAGCTGGAAGCCAAAGCACAAGCAAGAGCAGCAGCTGAAGAACAAAGAATGTCCATGGCCGAGGCAAAGGCAAGAGCTAAAGCCGAACAAAAAGCAAGGGCCCAGGCACTGGTCAAGGCAAAGCTGGAAACCAATGTAAAGGCAAGAGCCGAGGCGAAAGAGGAAGCGATAGCTAAGGCCGAGATAAAAGCACGGGTCAAAACAGAATCAAAAGCAAGAGCCCAAGACTTAGCCATGGCAAAGTTAGAAGCCAAGGCAGAGTCACAAGCCGAAGCGAGAGAGGAAGCTATAGCCAAGGCCGAGATAAAAGCACGGGTTAAAGCCGAAGCACAAGTAAGAGCCCAGGACCTTACCAGAGCAAAATTAGAAGCCAAAGAAAAGGTGAGGTCTGAGGTTAGAGAGGAAGTGATAGCCAGGGCTGAGATAAAAGCACGAGCCAAAGCCGAAGCGAGAGAAAGAGTGGAAGCAAAGGTCAGGGCAAAGATAGAGGCCAAAGAAAAAGCAAGGGCTGAGGTTAGAGAGGAAGCGATAGCCAGGGCTGAGATAAAAGCACGAGCCAAAGCCGAAGCAAGAGAAAGAGCGGAAGCAAAGGTCAGGGCAAAGATAGAGGCCAAAGAAAAGACAAGGGCTAAGGTTAGAGAGGAAGCGATAGCCAGGGCTGAGATAAAAGCACGAGCCAAAATCGAAGCAAGAGAAAGAGTGGAAGCAAAGGTCAGGGCAAAGATAGAGGCCAAAGAAAAAGCAAGGGCGGAGGCCCAGGCGAAAGCAGAAGAAAAGGTCAGACTAAAAGCGGAACAAAAGGCACAGGCGAAGGCAGAAAAAAGAGCAAGGGCAGAAGAAAAAGCAAGGCTTGAAGCTGAGGCAAAAGAAGCGGCAAGGGTCGAAGCAGAGGCAAAAGCGAGAGCCAAAGTCGAACTCAAAGCAAAGGCAGAGGCAGAAAGAAGGGCAAAAGTGGAGGCTGAAGTTGCAGCCAAGGCCGATGCCAGGGTAAAAGCCAAACTCGAAGCTGAAGAAAAAGCAAGGGCTGAAAGTGAGGCAAGAACAAGGGCTGAAGCTGAGAAAAAGGCAAGAGCTGAAGCGAAGATAAAAGCAGAAATAGAGGCTAAAGAAAGTGCAAGGGCCAAGGCCGAGGCAAAAGCAAAAGCCAAAGCCGAAAGGAAGGCAAGGATTAAAGCTGAAAGAAGGGCAAAAATGGAAGCCATTGAAAAAACGAAAAGAGAAGCCATAGCAAAGGTAATGTTCGAAGCAGAAGAACGAGCAAGGGCAAAAGCAGAACAGCAAGCAAAGGCTGAAGCGGCAAGAATAGCAACGGTTGAGACAATAGAAAAGGCACGAGCCGAAGCTGAAATAAGTACGGCGGCCAAGGCCTGGGCACGAGCCAAGGTTGAAGCGCGAGCAAGGGCAATGGCCGAGCAAAAGAGCAAGGTTTCGCTTACTCAAAACACTGAAGGATTATCAAAGATACAAGCAAAAGATATTATGCAAACCGAAGTTATCTGGGGCAGCGCCGATGATGAAGTTCAACAGGCATTGTCCAAGATGAACTATTACAAGGTTGATTATATGATAATAGGGCAGGATGGAATGCCGCAAGGCATTGTTTCAAAGTCGGACCTTACAGGGGCAATCAGTCCATATCTTCGTCCCGTATTTTCAAAATGGCGCCGCCCCTTAGACGACGCCACACTTAAAATCAAGGTCAAATGGGTGATGAGCAGTCCTGTCTGCACGATACCTCCGGATATGCCGCTGGCGGTTGTAATGGAAAATATGCGTAAGATTGACGGGAAATGTTTACCCGTGACCGACAACGAAGGCAAAGTTCAGGGAGTGGTGACAACGTTCGACGTTTTCAATGCAATGCTAAAGAGCGGACAAAAAGTGCCGGAGGCACCTGTTGTTGATATAAACTCCTATCCGCAGGCCAAAGCAGAACCCGAAATGTTACACAGTCAAGCCGTCAGTGTATAAAACTAAATTTCGCCCTGTTCGAAGCCGCCCGGAGTGTTACGGTTTTGTATTACCCACATAGGGCGGCCAATCAAAGTGTTTTTCCGTAAAAATTGGCGACATTATCTCACCCATCATAATGTGCCCCATAAAGTCCGGATGATATGCGTTTGCCAGGTAAGCCCAGGCATACTTATGGTCGCGGTACATACTCCAGTGAGTAACGTCCACAAATGCGACTTTGTGTTTGTCAGTGAAGGCGCGAAACCGGCGACTGATGTTATCGCTAATTGGCGGAATGTTCGGGCCGGTAGTCATGCTCATAATAATTATCTGTGAGGTTTTGTTTTTGGCGGAATTTACCAATGCCTCCAGACTAATCAGCAATTGGTCGATGGTTCTATTGGCCCAACCGAGGTCGTTTCCACCGAACTCAATGATAATTACATCTTCGGATCTGACATCCTGAAAGACTTTTTCGACTATCTTTTCGTCCT
>CAZIKS010000072.1:0-16368 GCA_964539795.1 uncultured Pirellulales bacterium | reverse complement strand
CTATTTATTAAGTTAGCGCAATAGTGTACCACGCTAGCGCTATTTCCTGCATAGGCATTTATGCAATAGTTATCAGGAGGACTTATAATGACACACGAACCACGAACCACAAACTACTAATTATGCAAAACAAACCCAATTCAAAGCCAATCAAACCCAATCTCCGAAAAGCCAAAATGAACCTAAGTTCTGTTAAAACAAAGGAATATGTAAACCAACCGCGACTTCGCCCGCCGCCAAAGACAGGACCAGCATGAATTTTTACCTGCTACCAATTTTACCATTTTTTACCGCGGCGTTACTATCGACTGAACTCTAAGATAGTCGGAAAGTGTATCAGGACCAAGTACTCCGCCGCCAAAACCGGAAAGATTGCATCCGGCATAGGGAACACCATGATAGAAGAGATTGTGAGCATTAATCCAGCTGTTACCGGCAATCATTGATTCAGCAACCTTAGCAGCACGTTCATTGTCCTTTGTCCATACACTATTTGCCAGTCCATAATCGATTCCATTAACGATTTCGACGGCCTGCTGCTGGGAACTGAATTTTATCAGATACGCCACCGGACCAAATATTTCTTCCTTAGCACAAATATTGTCCGGGTTGCCGGCCAACAGACATGGCTTAACATAAAAACCATTGGGATAATCCTTAACTTCGGCACTTCCGCCATCCAGGAGGGTCTCTGCTTTCTGGTTAATACCATTTTCGATATATTTTAGAATCCTGTTTTTCTGTTTCTGATTAATCGCCGGCCCCATCTGTGTGGAACTATCCTGCCCGTAACCAATCTTTATCGAACTCATTTTTTTGACGGCAGCGGCAACAAACTCTTCCCAGATATTCTGATGTACCAGCCATCTGGTAGCGGTACAGCAAACCTGTCCGGTATTAAGGGTAACGGCACCGACAAGCTGCTCAACAGTATTATCGACATCCACATCATCAAAGACTACTGCAGCGCCTTTGCCGCCAAGCTCAAGCTTGACCGGCACAAGATTTTTTCCGCATGCTGAAGCTATCTGTCTGCCAACTTCAGGCGAACCTGTAAATCCCATGTGATTGATTTGAGGATGACAGGCCAAAGCGGCTCCGGCAGTATTGCCATAGCCGGGCACCACGTTAACAACTCCCGGGGGGATGCCGGCCTGCTCTACAAGTTTACAGAAGTACAGGGTGGTAAGAGGAGTATCCTCAGCCGGCTTAATAACGGCGGTATTGCCCGCAGCAAGACTCGGGGCAAGATTCCAGCCTACAAGAAGAAGCGGGAAATTCCATGGCAATACAAATGCCGAGACTCCAAGGGGAGTATATAGCTGATATGCTTTGCAGTCCTGAACCTGTATCGGTTTCTTAAGTTCGGTTGCGACGGCAAGGTCGGCATACCATCTCAGGGTCTGAGCGACATTGGGAATATCAAAACCATCGGCCTGAGCCAGCGGCTTGCCGACGTCAAGAGATTCGAGCTGTACAAGAACCTGGCGGTTTTGGTCTACAAGGTCGGCAAGGCGGTGTAGATATTGGCCGCGTTCCCTTGCTGACATCGAAGCCCAGTTAGACTCCTTAAAAGCTTTTTTTGCGGCTTTAACCGCCGCATCAATATCCCCAGCCTTTCCTTCTGCAACATTTGCAAGAACTTTGCCGCTGCCGGGGTCAAGCGTCTGGAATGTCGAGCCTTCGACGGAATTTCGCCATTGGCCACCGATAAACATGCCGATATTTTTCTGAGATATGAATTCAGAAACTTCTTTTAACAAGCAATTTTCCATTTCCTCACCTCTTTGTAATAAATATTTTTCTATTCCTTAAAAATTCGAATTTGTTCTATTTCAATGACGCAAGTAAACTCTCTGAATTGCTGCCATAAATTGATTGTATAGGAATCGATGAGAGAAAACAACCTGAAAACACTTTGTAAGCTCGCTGTTGTTCTATTCACCGCGTTTAGTTATATCACAGCTCGACAACACTGGATTGTTTATGCGACTGCAGGGCGGCGGTAAAGAGACGATGGCTGAGGGCTACTTCGTCGGGGCGGACACAGCCGGCGAATTTTTTCAGCGGCTTGCTATTTTTAAGCTCGTATAAAAATGCCGCCCACATCTGCAGCACGGCGTCGGAGAAGCCGAACTCAAATATCCCGCCGGTAATTGATTTGAAGGCTGCTTCGTGGCCCATATCAATGGTTCGCCATGCCTGTTCGCCCCCTGTATATTCCAAAAACTCCAGACAATTAGCGTTTTTTGTGCTGAATCTTGCAGATGCCCTTGTGCCATAGACCTCAAAATACCATGTGTTCTTTTGGCCGGGTGCGATACGCTGGGTTTTGATGGTAAGAGGAAAAACACTGTCGGAATCGGCAGATTTTGCCTGACAGAGAAGGGTGGCGTTGTCCCAGGTTTTGCAGGGGACTTTGCCGCCTTTTCCGTCCGGCCTTTCGGTGACAATATTTGAAAGGACGGCACGGACGTTAAGCGGCATCCAGCCTGCACGGAACGGCATATGGCAGGGATGCATACCAAGGTCTGCCATAACGCCGTATTCGCCGTTGTATTCGAGCATGCGTTTCCAGTTGATGGGCTTTTCGGGGTCCAGGTCGCTGGAATGCAGAAAGCCGCTGTTGACTTCGATAATATCACCAAAAACATCAGCTTCGAGCATTTCGCCTATTCGCTGGACGGCTGGAAAAAACGGGAATTGTGACGAGCATCTTACGAAACAGTCGGGGTGTTTTTTGATGGCGGCCATAATGGTGTCATTTGCTTTTTTGTCTATGCCGAATGGTTTTTCACCCATCAAATGCTTGCCCGCTTCAATTGCTGAACAGTAAAACTCCTGATGCAGATTGTGCGGTACGGCGATGTAAACAGCGTCAATATCAGGATTGGCGAGAACTTCCCGGTAATTGGTTGTCACCTGCTTAATAGAATTGAAATTGTCGGTGTACCACTGTGTTATCTGTTTATTCGTATCGCAGACGGCTGTGATTTGTGGTCTGATGTTCATTTCAGGCAGATGGCACCAGCGCGCCGCGGAGCTGGCAAATTCACGGCCCATCAGGCCGCATCCAATTATTCCAAAACGAACTATCTCCATTTGTATTCTCTTTGCCTAATAGTTTAGCTCTTTTTGCGTTTCTTCGATAGCCTCTTCAATAATGTCCATTGCCTTAGCTGCCACGTCCCGGGGCATAATAATCGGTGGACTCATCCTGAGTATATGACCGGCCGGTATCCAGGCAAGACCTTTTCTAAAGGCTTTTTGGTAAACCATTTTACCGGCCTGGTCAAATGGTTCTTTGGTGTTTTTGTCTTTTACCAATTCCACACCTAAAAGACAGCCAATACAGCGGGTATCTCCCACAATCGCATATTTTTTGGACCAGTCCGTCATACGTTTAGTGAAAAACTCACCCAACTCAGCTGCGTGTGCGAGCAGCCCCTCTTCTTCAATTACTTCAAGCGATGCGAGTGCTGCGGCACAGGCCATCGGATTGCCGCCGTAACTTGTCGACGCGCTGATTTTATCAACCGCCTCGGCATATTCTTTACGTACAACCATTGCCGTTACCGGAAAGCCATTGCCGAAACCTTTACCGAATGTAACAACATCCGGCGTGACGTTCCAATGTTCCATTGCCATATATTTTCCGGTTCTGCCCATCCCGGTCAGGACCTCATCAGCAACGAGTAATATCTTTCGCTCATCACAGAATTGGCGCAATTTGGGGAAGAAGTCGTCAGGAGGCATAATTGTACCGCCCCAGCCCTGTATAGGTTCAAGCACAAAAGCAGCTATCTGACCGGTTGTGCCTTCGGTTATAAAGGTATCGTAAAACTCGAGGTATTTTTCAGTATCGAGGCTTCCGTCGTCTCTGGTCCACCAGGGTCTATACGTGTCGGGGCGAGGAACCATATAAAAGCCGGCAGCTCGTGTGGGGCCGTAAAACGGATTCATTCTCGCCAGAGAGACCGAATGTCCACTTTTACCGTGAAAGTCCATAAAACAGGAAATAAACTCATGCTTTCCCGTTGCGGCCCGGCAGGTGCGAAGTGCGGCCTCGACGGCAGTGGTTCCCGAATCATATAACTGGATGCCGGCAAAATCTCCCGGCAGTACGTCCAGCATTTTTTCCACCAGTTCGAGTTTAACGGGCGTGATAAAGTCATGGGCGTTCATTAAACGATTTGCCCAATGCGAAACAGCTTCGCTTACCTTCGGATGGCAATGGCCAAGGTTGGTAACATATATACCACTGGAAAAATCGATATATTTGTTTCCATCAACATCTGTAAGTGTACAACCTTTGCCCTCGCTGAAGACGACAGGGAACAGTCTTACCTGGCCGGAAAGACCTTTTATCGTGGCGGCGGCCCTGTTATGCAGTCTTTTGCTTTCAGGCCCAGGCGGCGCGGCTGCTATATCAGGCCAGTTATTTAAATCAATTTGATAAGGGGCTGGATTATATTCACCGCTGATTTGCACTGTTCCCATGACAAACTCCAAAAATCTGTTATTATCAAAACATAAAAAAATGTAGTTGTACTCTATTATACAAGATGTTATATTATGTGCAAGTATGTTTTTTTTGCACAAACTGAGTGTAAACCATTAGGGTCGATATGGTATTTTGTGGAATAGATATAGGCACCACGAATACAAAGGCGGTTGTGCTTGACTGCGAGGGCAATTTGCTGGACTGTGTTAATATCGCTGCAGAAAACCAGCGTGATGCAAAAATGTGGTACGAGCATTTTTGCCAGGGGCTAGATTATTTTGCATCCAGAGGTCATTTTTCCGGTCAGGAAATAGCCTGCAGCGTAACCGCCCAGGGCGGGACTTTTGTGCTTCTGGATGATAGTTTCAATCCCGTCAGCCCGGCATACAGTTGGACAGTCAAGGCCGGCAGCGGTGTCGCAGAAGATTTGGTCAATTGTTTCGGAGAGCAGGAGTACTACCATCTTACAGGCTGGAGACCCGGCTTCTGGCTTGCAGTATGTAAGCTAAGAGAGCTGGCCCGAAATGGTGATATTCCCGGAAACACCAGGTTTATAGCAAGCGTTCCGGATTTCATTTACTCTCAAATTACCGGCAAGCTAATTACTGATATTACCAATGCGCAGATTACCGGCATCGCCGACTTTGAGAAAGCACAGTGGAATGCGAAAGTAGTGGACTGGACAGGTATTGAGGATAAACTTTTACCACCGATTAACAATAAACTGGAAATTGTATTTGATAAGGTTCCGACGAAATGGGGTAAAATGAGTTTTGTTACGAGTTCACACGACCAGTACGCCGCTATGCAGGCGGCCGGTCTTGAACCGGACAAAGGAGTGATGCTCGGAACAGGTACCGCGTGGGTCATCAACGGCAGAAGCAGCAAGGCAATATATGATAACGAGAGTTTTTTGATTCATCCGGGCAGAGACCTTTACAGTGATTGCTTCGGATATATTATAACGCTTGGTCAGACAGGCAGAGGTTTTGACAGTCTGCTTGAGCGATTTGGTCTCGAAGGCAGTGATTTAGGGGGGATTGAAAACACATTTGGCGATGACGAACGTCCCTGCAAAGCTATTGAGGTTGATGTATTGTCAGGGGAGATGGCCAGCGAGGCCAATAGTTCATTAACTATCAGGCGTTATATGGAATGGGCAGGTTCCCTTGTTGCCTTTGTGTTAGAGAGATTTGAGTTGGCAAGCGGCCAGGGACAGATAGTCATGAGCGGCGGTGCGACGAGGAGCAGATTCTGGCCGCAGGTTGTCGCGGACCTGTGCGGTATAACAGTTCACGCTATTGATTTTCCCGAGTTTACCGCTTATGGAGCGGCACTGCATGCGATGGGAGGCGTGTCGGGGAAGATGAGCTGGGGACATCTGCCCGAAGAGATTGATATGCAAATTTATGAGCCTAAATGTGCGGTGGAATATCGACAGTGGTATCTTGAGCATCAAAAAGCATCGCTGGTAGAAAGTCTCCGTACAATAAAGAGAGGGACAAGCAAATGAGTAAAAAGTTTAAGATAGGTATGCTGGCCGGTGTGGCCGAACTCTACAAGCGATTGTGGACTCCCGAAAACCATAGTCAATTGCAGCGGCTGGTTGATGAAACGGCCGAGTCTTTGAGCAGCGATTGGATTGAAGTCATCAAGAGCGACATAGTTAGTACCGCAGAGCAAGTTGAAACCGCCTGCAGGAAGTTCGGCACCGAAGATGTTGATTTGCTGGTTGTGGCTCTTGCGCCGTACTGTCCGAGCGGGGTGATTGCGCCGGCACTTTTAAAGCATGATATCCCGGTGTTGTTGTGGCCGGTGCAGAGTATGTTTGAGCTTGTGCCGGAACACTATGACCGGGCGGCAATCAATTTGAATCACGGAGTTCATGCGGTGCAGGATTTGGCAAGCGTACTGCGAAAAAGTGGCAAGACGTTTGGAGTAATTCACGGTCATCTGCAGCAGAACGATTTTAGAGATGAATTGAACCGCTGGGTGCGGGCAGGCAGAATAGTTCGTGCTATGCAAAGGGCTAATCCTGTACAAATCGGCGGTCATTTTGAGGACATGCTCGATTTGCAGATAGGAGAAGAAGCGTTTATTAAGGAGATGTCAATAGAAGCAAAGATTATCTCTTGTGATGAATTCTGCCAGCTTCTGGCCAATGCCGATGAGCGGCAGGTCGCACAATGCGTTGGTCGTTACAGGGAGGTTTTCGATATCGCCGAGGACGTGAAAGAGGAATTGCTGACCAAGGCGGCCAAAGGTGAGGTTGCGGTGCGCTCGGCGATGCTGCGCCAGAAAAGTTCGGCGTGCGGGCTGAATTTTCTTGAGCTTTGCAACGACCAGCGGATAGCCGACGGACTTCATGCGGCAGCTTCGATGCTGATGAAAGACGGCTTCGGATATGCCGGAGAAGGCGACTGGGTTACAGCGAGTTTTGTTTATGCTTTGCAGCAGGGGTTCGGCGTAGCCAGTTTCACGGAGATATTTTCAGTTGGGTACGCGAACAATCGGCTTGTGCTCAAACACTGGGGAGAGGGTAATTTTGCTATGGCCAGAGCGAAGCCCAGATTGATTTACAGCAAATTCACCGACAAGAACACGGCAGAGTTTATTGCAGTTGATTTTGAATTCGAAAGCGGCGATGTTACACTGGTTAATCTGAACAGCACGCCCAATGGACAGGGACAGGTGATTAGTATAACGGGACGTATTACCGAAGACAATCTGCCGAAAGCGTCAGGACCTCGAGCGGTTTTCAAGCCGACGGCTGATGATGTAAGAGAGGTGCTGAACAAATATGCCTACGCCGGAGGCAGTCATCATTCGGCTCTTGTAAGAGGTGAATGCACTAAAGTGCTTGAAAAAACATGTAGATTGTCGGGATGGTCGTATATTAAATTATAGGAAAGCCGAATGGCCCGCAGCAACAGCAAAATAAGCCAAACGCAACGTTTGGAATCCATACGGACAGAACTGCTAAAGACAGATGAGGTTTCGATAGAAAAACTGATGCGCAAGTTCAGGGTCAGCGGGATGACAATCCGCAGGGACCTTGACTTTTTGGAAACTCAAGGTGATGTAATTCGCACGCGCGGCGGAGCGGCTTTGGCTAAAAGACTTACTTTTGAATTTGCCTTCCGTGACAAGCAGAACCGGAACCAGCAACAAAAGGTCTCTATAGCACAACAGGCGGTAAAACACGTCGAAGACGGCCAGGTTGTTATGCTCGATACAGGTACTACCACTTTGTATATTGCCCGGGAGCTTGTCGACAGGCGGAAAGTCAAAATAATAACCACTTCTCTGGCGATTGTTTCACAATTGCAGTTTGCAGCCGGTATTGAGGTTGTTCTTTTGGGTGGGCTTCTCCGGGGCGGCTCTCCGGATATACACGGGCCGCTGACCGAACAAAATGTCGAGCTTTTTAAGACTGATATCGCCTTTATGGGCGCCGATGCCATTGATGCTGACGGAAACACTTACACCGACGACCTTCGAGTTGTAAATCTCGACCGGAAAATGGCAGCTAACGCCAAACAGGTGATAGTCACAGCCGACAGCCAAAAATTCGGACGTACCGCGATGTGCAAGGTTTTTGAGCCGCGCGATTACGATTTGATTATATCAGATTCGGGTATTGATAAAAAAAGGGCCAGACGCCTGGCCAGACTTAAAATTAATATGGAATTAGCGTGAAAAATCCAAAGGAGATTGTAAATGAAGAAGCAAAATTTGTGTTTATCGAGATTTTTTAGCACCGGCCCTGCAATTGTTATTGCTTTCGACCATGGGTTGTTCGACGGTCCTATCGAAGGCTTTGATAAAGTTGAGGATATCCCAAAGATGATTTTACCTGAAGTTGACGGCGTATTGATGTCGCCGGGTATGCTGAGTAACATTGGTCCGCAGCTATGTGGTCACCGTAACAGTCCGATACCAATTGCAAGAATTCACTGGTCAACCATTTTCTGCTCCAACTGGAATTATCATTCCGGCGATTCTGTAAAGGTTCTGAGTCCTCAAAGCGTTCTCCAGATGGGTGCGCAAATGGTACTTATTTCACTATCGTTACAAACAGGCGACCAAAAGCGCGACGCCGAAAATATCGAACTCTTCAGCGAATTATGTTCGCAGGCACATCAGTTGGGTATGCCGGTGATAGCTGAATATTTTCCAGTCGATTATGAAAAGCTGGATGAAGAACAGATGCACAACGAAATCAAGATTGGCTGTCGGATATTGTACGAGCTGGGTGCAGATGCGATTAAAACTTTCTATGCCAAAAACTTCGAGCAGATAGTAGCCGGCTGTCCCACACCTATTTTGGCGCTGGGCGGTAAACGCTTAGCCAGCGACCTTGATGCGTTAAAGTACGCGCAACAGCAGATTCAGTCCGGAGCGGCAGGTATAGTTTTCGGCAGAAATGTTATGCAGTCTAAAAAACCGATAGAGCTTCAAAAGGCCCTGATGGAAGTGGTCAAGCAAAACGTAAGCCCTGAAGAGGCGGCGGCCAAATATGGATTAAAGTAACATAAACCATAGTAAAGGATTGGGCATTTTAATCCCAGGACTATTTTGATAATATGGAATATGCTTTTTGACCGTGTAAATGAGAAATGTCAGATAGAAAATCTTAATTCAAAGGAGGCGTCATGGACAATGTAACACGACGTAATTTCCTAAAAAATACAGGAATTACTACAGCCATATTGGGGTTAGCTGCCGCCACTGGAAAAGCTGAAAAGGCTATCCAGGGTTTTGATGACACCAAAACTAAACTCGATACTCAAAAAACATGGCATCAAAAATATGACCGCAGGATTAAAGTCGGCATTGCCGGCTATGGCTTATGTAAATTTGGAGCTGCTTTTAGTTTTCAGGACCACCCAAATGTTGAAGTGGCAGCAGTTACAGATCTTATCCCTGAGCGCTGTCGAGGATTAGCCAGGGCCTGTCGATGTGAAAAAACATATCCCAGCCTCGAGGAAATGGTCAAAGATGATAGTATCGAAGCGATTTTCTGTGCTACCGATGCCCCTCACCATGCCGAGCATTGTATATTGGTAATGAATCACGGCAAACATGCAGCAACAGCAGTTCCAGCGGTTTTCGCTTCTGTTGAGCAGGCCCATCAGGTTTTTGAAACAGTGAAAAAAACCGGCCTGAACTATATGATGTTTGAAACATCTTGTTATCGTGACGACCTTTATGCAATGCACCTGCTTTATGATGCCGGCAAGTTCGGCAAGCTTGTTTATAGTGAAGGTGAATACTATCACTATTTACCAATTATGATTCCTTCTTATAAAGGCTGGCGAATAGGTTTGCCGCCGCAATATTATCCAACCCATTCAAATGCATATTATTGCGGCGTAACCGGCGGCAGTTTTACCGAGGTTACCTGTCTGGGTATGCCAAGTATTCTTGAGCAATGCATACCAGCCAACAATCCTTATAAGAACCCATTCGGAACTGAGATTGCGTTATTTAGAACCAGCGAAGGGGGTATGTCGCGAATGGCTGTTAGTTGGGATACTCCCGGTCGTCACGGTGAAATGGGACGTATTCGCGGCCAGAAAGCTTCTTACTATGGCACATTTGAGGGCCTGGAAAAAGTCAAAATTCCTAAGAAGCCGCCCCTGCCTCCAAAAGTTTCTCCTGGCGGTCATGGAGGCTCTCACGGTTATCTTACCGAAGAGTTTATTATGTCGATACTGGAAAATCGCAAGCCTTTAGTTGATGTTGCAATGGCGTTGAATATGTCGGTATCGGGCGTTGTTGCGCATCAATCGGCATTGAAAGATGGCGAAACATTGAAAATACCACAGTTTATTTATCCATAGGAGTTGATTATGGTTAAGCGAATGCTCTTAGTTATTATGTTTGTGGTCAGCGGGTTTGGGGGATTCGCAACTGCCGGGGATAAAGCGACTCAGGACAAGCGTGTGAGCCAACTGGCAATTGAAGTTCGGGACAAGGGCTGGATTGTGTATTCGGCCCGTAGCCAGAACGGCACGTGGGATTTGTTTCTATCGCGCCCTGACGGTTCGCAAAGACGCAACATCACAAACACACCAGGATTTGAAGAGGGCGGAGCCAGATTCTCTCCGGATAGCAGAAAGCTGCTTTACCGCCGCTTTCAAAAAGGTACGGTACTAAATCACGATTTGTGGGGTTTCCAGGGTATGCTGATAATTGCCGATTCTAACGGCACAAATCCAGCGGTCATTGGTAAAGAAGGCCAATATCCGTGGGCGTCGTGGTCGCCGGATGGAAAACAAATTGCCTGCCTGACCAAGCGGGGGATATTAATAGCCGATTTAGCAACCAAAGAGGTTGTGCGCAGGATGCCGCGACAAGGTATATATCAGCAGCTTTTCTGGTCACCGGACGGCAAATGGTTCTGTGGCGTGGCCAATTATCTGGGCGAAGTCTGGACGGTAGCGAGAGTCGATGTCAATACCGGTTTGTTGAATCCTGCGCACAAGTTTCAAAGCTGCACGCCGGATTGGTTCCCGAACTCTAAACATATAATTTTTTCGTCTCGTCCGGCGGGTCAGCCCGCGAAAGAGGGTTACGGCTGGACCCAGTTATGGATGGTCGACGGCGAAGGAAAAAATCCGCGACTTCTTTTCGGCCAGGATGGTTACCATATCTACGGCGGCGCCCTTTCTCCGGATGGAAAGTATGTTTTGTTCACAAGATTTCCTCGTGATGGGGCCGGGGCGAAGGAATCCGGGGCGCCGATATTTATTATGCGTTTTGCCGATGCACCCACTATCGATGGCAAAAGTTATGACCTGCGAAAAGTACACCCAAATACAAAAGACGGACCTGTGCTGCAGCTTTGTGACGGCTGGGAGCCCTGCTGGACTTATGCTGATTTGAATTGATTTTTGAAAAACAGGAAGTGAGTTCTCAAGTTTGCAAAACTCATTTTATATTAATTCAGAAGTTAATAATGGCTGAACGGATATTAATATTGCAATTACTCCTGATAGCGGTATTTTGTGTTTCGTGTGCGGAGAAACCAACCACCGGAGAAGGCGCGCAGGTTACGACACTGGGCAGTATAGAAGTAACCGCTCAGCTTGTCGAGATCAAGGGCCGGTTGATAGATGACCCGATGTATGACTATGCGCATGTTATGAAGTACAAGGTACTTGAAGTGCATCGCGGCAGGATTGATGAAGATACCCTTTATATCGCCCATTACAATCCCGCAAAGCCCAGAGCAAGTGTCGCGGATGTAAGGGTGCCCGAAATAGGAGGAACGTTGAAGAAATTCAGGCCCTTAAATATACATCGGATGGCATTAGAGGTTCCTATCGATGATTACTATATGGGTGGAATCATCAACAAGTACTTCGGAGAAAAAACGGGCCCCATTTACTGGGCAGTCTGGACTAATCCAGTGATCAAATAGTAACCTATGGTCTTTACTTCACATATATTCATATTTTACTTTCTGCCCGCCGTACTGCTGCTTTATTACCTTCTGCCTTGGAGGCGAAATCTGTTTCTGCTTTGTGCCAGCTATTGTTTTTATGCGTGGCTGAACCCGTGGTTTGCGGCTCTGTGCCTGTTTGTCACCGTGGTCAATTATCTCTGCGGATTGCTTATGGGAAGAGCTCAACTTGCCCGAGGCGCCAGAGTTTTGGCGTTGGTTATTTCAGTGGTGATAAATCTCAGCATACTGGGTTTTTTCAAGTACTTTATGTTCTTTCAAAACAATCTCAATTTGCTTTTGGATTCCTTTGGTGCCGGCACGTTTGCGGTACTGCATGTCGTACTGCCGGTGGGCATCTCGTTTTATATTTTCAAGAGTATGAGCTATTCTATTGATGTTTATCGTGGTCAGTCGCCGCCGTCTCGTTCTTTTGTTGATTTTGCATGCTTTGTTTCGTTCTTTCCACAACTGATGGCCGGTCCGATTCAGCGATACAATACTATAGATTCCAGGTCTGAGCATTTTTCTACTTTCGCCGACCAACTCGCACGGCGCAGCCACAGTCTGCAGAAGTTTTCATCGGGAGCGGCGTTATTTATTCTGGGCTTTGCAAAAAAAATCCTGTTGGCCGACGCAGTAGGCCGGGTGGCGGATGCGGTTTTTGGCGCCGGAGCTGTCGTTGCCGCCGATGCGTGGTTCGGTGTTGTCGCGTATGCATTTCAGATATATCTCGATTTTTCAGCTTATTCGAATATGGCCATCGGCCTGGGGATGATGTTTGGTTTTGAATGTCCGAGAAACTTTAATGCGCCTTATTTGGCAGATACTTTTACAGATTTCTGGCGACGGTGGCACATATCACTTTCCAGTTGGTTCAGAGACTATCTTTATATTCCTCTGGGTGGCAATCGCAGGACCACTTCAAGGGTATACTTCAATTTGATAGTAGTGTTTCTGCTGTGTGGATTGTGGCATGGAGCGAACTGGACATTTGTCCTATGGGGCGCGTACCACGGAGCAATATTGGTTTTTGAACGGTCGATGGGCAAAAAACCACTTTACGGAAAACTGCCCCGGCCGATACGCGTGCTGTTTACATTTGTCTTGCTGCTGTTTTCCTGGGTACTGTTTCGCGCCGATAATATAACCGGGGCATGTCAATATCTTGGCGTGATGTTCGGTGCCGACAGCGGAGGTTCGATTCTGCTGGCGGCGGAAATCTATACTCAGGGCCATCTTATTACGATGGCGATATGCGCCTTACTGATATTCCAGCCGACTCAGGCCTTCGATTTGGCAAAAACAATTACCTGGCCAAAAGCGGTTATACTAATTTTTTTGTTTTGTTTCTCACTGATGACTATGTTTGTACAATCCTTTAATCCGTTTTTATACTTCCAGTTTTAAGGATGATTTCGGTGACAGAAGTTAAAAGAAAAAATATTTTTCTAACGCTGTCCTTTATAGTGATTATTTTTAGTGTATCACTGACCCAGATATTGATTGAGCTGAGCCGGGGCCAAAGACCTTTGCTTGCGGAACTGTTTTCGCAAAAGCCGACAAAAGCCAACCTTAGAGTATTTGAGAAGGAGATGGAGGAGACCTGCTGGTTTTCACAAAAGGTGCGGCCTTGGATGCAATATCTACGATTCATAGTGCTCAAAGACACCGGCGATAAAGCGATTATGGGTCGGGACGGCTGGCTTTTTTATAAGCCGTCGGTACAATACCTCACCCAGAGATGGCAGGGGCCGGTTGGTTCAGCAGACGGCAAAAGCGATTGCTTTTGTGCTATTCTGTCCTTTCGCGACCAATTGAAAGAACGAGGAATTCAACTGCTGGTGGTTTCTGTACCGAATAAGGCAAGTATCTATCCACAAAAGCTTGCCTGGCGAACGAGCCGTATCAAACAGCCGGTCAATCCCTATACACTGGAAATTATCTCTAAACTCGAAAAAGCCGGCGTAGAGGTGGTTAATCTTTTCGAAGTCTTTTCTCAGACATTGGGCATCGAGCATCAGGAATCAATGTACTATCTGCCGCAGGATACCCATTGGTCCCCGCACGGTATGCGCACAGCGGCAAAAGCGGTAGCACGAAGAATTCTTGACCTGGGCTGGGCCGGGAAAGGTGCGGTTGAGTACGATTTAAAACCGGTAACAATCGAGCGATATGGCGACGTTCTTCGAATGATACAAGTTCCACAAATTAAACGCTGTTTCGCACCACAGCAGGTACATTGTACACAGGTTATCGATGCCGGTGACGGCCGACTTTATCAGGATGAGCCGAATTCGGAGATTCTTGTTCTTGGCGATAGTTTCCTGCGCATATACGAGCAGGACGAGCCGGGCTCAGCGGGATTTATTGCTCACCTGGCCCGTGAACTTGGCTTACCTCTGGCTTCAATTGTTAATGATGGAGGAGCATCCACGCTTGTACGCCAGCAGTTGAGCCGAAGGCCTGGTTTACTTTCCAGCAAAAAACTGGTAATCTGGGAATTTGTCGAAAGAGACATCCGTTTTGGAACTGAGGGATGGCAGCAGATACCTTTGCCTGGAGACTCCAGTGAGTTGATAACTGATGAATAGTCATAAGCCGTAGAACTTATTGATTACTTAAATGGATTAAGTTAACAATAAGAAAGATTTTCTCGTGCAAACGTTTTGGATTGAAGAAGAACAACTTGCCAAATCTCTTGCCCGCAATGAGGCTTTTTTGAAGGGCGAGCTTGAAGAGTATCCTCTTATGTGGATTACCGTGCCGAATGCCACGCCCGGCCCTGGCATTGACGAACCTGACAACGAGGAAAAAATGTGGACCGATGTGGACTATGTGATAGCCTCGACAGAAGACCGGCTTTGCCGTACTTGTTATGCCGGTGATAGTCTTCCGGTTTTTAATCCCTGGTTAGGGCCGGACCAGTTTGCAGCCTGGCTGGGGGCTGACATCACGCTAAAGCCAAAGGATTTTACCTCGTGGGTTAAACCGTTTGTCGATGACTGGGAAAAATATCCTGAACTTAAAATCGCCTCCGACAATCAATGGTGGAAGTTATATCTGGATATTCTCCGCGCATCAGTTGAGGCGGGCAAAGGCAAGTGGGTTACAGGGTATCCCGACCTTCATAGCGGTATCGACGGACTTTGCGCCATCCGCAGCTGTGAAAAGCTGATGATTGACATTCTCACCATACCAGATACTATTCATCGTGCGATGAGACAGATGACGGAATTGTGGAAAAATGTAGTCGATGTCGTGTCGGATATCATAATGCCGGCCGGCCAGGGAAGTTCAAACTGGACAATGGGCTGGAGCGAAAAACGGTTCCTGTGCATCGGACAGAACGATTTTAGCTGTTGTATCAGCCCGGAAATGTTCACAGAATTTTGTTTGCAGGATAACGTCGAATGCTGCAATTATGTGGACCATACGCTTTATCATCTGGATGGGCCGGATGCTGTCCGCCATTTGCCGAAATTGCTTGAGCTTGAAAATCTGGATGCTATCCAGTGGATTCAGGGAGCAGGAAATCCGCCGCCGTCAAAATGGCTTGACCTACTAAGCCGAATTCAGGACGCAGGAAAATCTGTTCAGGTATGCTACGGCTCCAATCACAATAATAATATCGATTTGATTAGGGAAATCGATATATTGTGTAGTGGTCTTGACCCGCGGAAATTATTTTTCTGGGCCGTCGTTGACACAGGCGAAAAAGCCGACGCTTTGGTTGAGCGCGCTAAGCAGGTGTGCAGCGGAAAAAAGTCAAGGTTATTTTAGCTAACCCGAAACGTTGATTTATGTGTAAAGGAAAGCAGTATGCTGTTTGAGGTTAAGCAGGTCGACAGAAAATTCTACGAAGAAAAATTGCAGCAGTTTCTGCCAAACAAAATAATTGATGTTCACACACACGTCTGGCTAAAAGACTTCAACTCTGGCGATAAAAGCGCCCCCAGAAGGGTTACATGGCCCAGCCGCGTGGCCGCCGAGAATCCGGTTGAAGACCTTGTGGAAACCTATAAGCTGATGTTCCCTGGAAAAAAAGTTACACCTCTTATGTTCACAACGGTTGCTCCTCGTGAGAATCTTGAGCAGGCCAATGATTACATAAGCTCTTGTGCGAAGGAATATAATTTCCCTGCCCTGATTTTTTCAGACCCGCTTTGGAGCGGCGAGCAGCTCGAACAAAAAATCATCACAGGCAAATTCCTGGGGGTCAAGGCGTATCTTTCGTACAGCCCGGATTCTATACCGCAGGCGGAAATTTGCATTTTCGATTTTTTCCCGCATCATCAGCTTGAAATTGCCGACGAACATGGGTGGATAATTATGCTGCATATCCCGCGCCACGGGCGCCTGAAAGACCCGGTGAACCTGGCACAGATGATTGAGATAGAGAAACGATATCCAA
>CAZIKS010000071.1:0-16652 GCA_964539795.1 uncultured Pirellulales bacterium | reverse complement strand
CAATAGTTAATTTCTGCATGCTTAAGTTATCAATAATTGTCATACTTTTCGGTATTTTCTGAGCATATCGAGCAGGTTTTGCATATCTTTCGGTAAGGGTGCTTCAAATTTCACCTGTTTTTTGGTTGTGGGGTGTTTAAATTCCAGTGTATGGGCGTGCAGCGCAACACGGGCTATAACCGGCTCTTGCACTTCTGGTTCGCCGTCCTGCAGTTGCCAGGGATAAACCAGTTTGCCACCATACATATCATCAGCTACAACTGGGTGTTTAACATACGAAAGATGGACGCGTATCTGGTGTGTTCTGCCGGTCCTCGGGGTTAGTTTTAGCAGGGAAAAACCACGAAATTCTTCTAAAACTTCATAAAAAGTAATAGCTTCTTTGCCGTTTTCCGGGCGAATAGCGTATTTTTCGCGTATTTTCGGGTGGATTCCTAACGGTATGTTTATTCGGTCGGCTGTCAGTTCCGGCGTTCCATGGACAATAGCAAGGTAGTTTTTTTTTGTCTGGCGGTCCTGGAATTGTTTGGCGATTTTCCACTGAGCGAAGTCGTTCTTGGCAACAACCATAACACCTGTGGTATTTTTGTCGAGTCGATGTATAATTCCCGGCCGAAATTCACCGGCGTTCTCGAATTTCTCTTTTTCCCTTTGAACCGTCTCACTCAAGCCGCTCGATAGCTTATCAGAGTAAAAAACAAGAGCATTTACCAGCGTGCCATGGGTATTGCCACGGGCTGGATGAACAAGAATATCTGCCTGCTTGTTGAGGACTATGATATCATCGTCTTCGTAAATGATATTCAGCGGTATATCTTCGGGCATAATTTCTTTGCTCGGAAGTTGCGGAAGTGTCAATTCTATTTTATCATCCGGGCTTAGCTTGAAGCTGGGTTTGACCATTTTGCCGTTGACTTTAACGAAACCGGCCTTTATTACCTCCTGGAGCATAACCCGACTGTAATTGCTGAATCGACCGTGGAGATATTTATCGACGCGACGTTCTTTGATTGAACCGCCGACTTGAAGTTTTAGTATTGTGTCTTGCGTTTCGTCACTTATATCCTGTGTTGAATTCGTTTCTCGCATTACGATTCACGAATTATTGGTTTGGCGAAAAAATGGCAGCGGGATTTAGTTGAATCTCTGGTTGTGTCGGTTCGCTTGAAGCTGGTTTTGGTGTTGTCGGTTTTGGCGGTGGTTTAAAGGCAATTGCTTGCTTATAATCAGCCATTGTTTCAAGGCGCCACTTTGCCTGTTCGACGGCAACGGTGCCTTCGAAATCGGAGTTTGTCGTGATATCACGATATATTTGCTCTGCTGTTGCGAAGTCACCGATTTCCTCCTCACACAATCCCAGACCTAATGTAGCTGTTGCCATAAACGAAGGATTGGACGACGATTTTTCGATTGCTTTGGTGTAACATGCCTTTGCCTGTTTTATACGTTCTTCTATATCTCTCCTGCTGACTGTCCCGGGACGGTAATGTAACTCCATTCGCAGGGCTTCGGCCTGTTTAATAAGCGCCAGTGCAGCCATCTGGTTATTCTTTTCGTTTTCGCCAATGACCTGAAGATTTTTAGCGGTATCCAGTAGCGTGTATGAAGTGTCTACTCCCTGGGCCTGGGCCTGGATGATTTGTGTTTTTTGATTCGATACCCGAGCGACTTGTTTTGTTAGTTCGATTTCTCTTTGGACCAATACCACGTTTTTCTTACGCCAGTTATAGATATATAAACCTGCAACCACAACAACCAGTACTGCCACGTAGATAATCGATTTGAGATTTTTCTTTACCCATTGGGGGAATTCCGTTATCCATTCAGCCAATTCATTGGTTTTCAGTTCATGACGATGTTCAGCTTTCATTTCTTTCTCCGTCAAAATATCATATTGTATTAATGAACGACCGATGGTATTTTAGCAAAAAGTCTTTTACCTTGCAAAGGCTTTGTTCAGCAAATAAAATAACCTTTAACCGCAGTATATAGTGAATAGCGGCCACTGATATTCGAATCGAAAGGCTATAAATGTTCGAAAGAGAGGCAAAACGTAAAAATTTTACCTTGTTATTATTAGCTTTATTTTTTTTGCTGTTTTCGACCATTTCTGTCTGTTGGTCTTTTGAACAGCTTGATAAGACCAAATATATCAGCATCGACCAGATTCAGCCTGGGATGGAGGCTTATTGCCTCACGTGTTTTAAGGGCACAGAGATTGAAAAATTCGGTCTGGAAGTCTTAGATGTGGTGCGCGATATAAGTCCCGGCAAAGACGCTATTTTGGTCCAGGGTACGGATGAGCGTTTTATTCATACCGGGCCGGTTGGCGGCTGCAGCGGTTCGCCGGTTTATATTGATGGCCGGCTGGCAGGAGCAATGGCTTTTGGCTGGACTTACAGCAAAGACCCCCTTTACGGTGTAACGCCAATTGAAGAGATGCTCCAGGTAGGCAAGGGGGTTTATTCCGAACAAACCGCACAACAAATAGGATTTGCATTTGATTATTCAGCTCCGATTGATTTTGTCGAGATTGACAAAGAAATTAAAAACTCCCTGCTCTCGGGAAAAAAGAATTTTTTAGGCGGAACATCCCCCTTGCCCTGTCCCTTAATAGTCTCCGGCCTTCCGAGAGGAGTTTGTGAGCAGTTAAATCCCGTAGTTGAACCTTTCGGACTAATGGCTGTTGCCGGCATGGGCAGTGGTTCCGATAGCTTCCAGGCCGAGGATGTGCAGTTAACTCCTGGAGCTTCTCTTGCAATTCCATTGCTGACTGGCGATATAACAATGACCGTAATCGGGACAGTGACCGAAGTTATCGGCGACAAAGTGTACGGCTTCGGGCATAGTTTTCTCGGCTACGGGGTGGTTGATTTACCTATGGCAACTGCCAAAGTTCACACCGTCGTATCAAGCATAGTTCGTTCTTTCAAATACGCCAGCCCGCTTAAAACAGTCGGCGCTTTGAAAACTGATGAATCGTCGGCAATCCTTGGCCAACTCGGTGCCGAGGCCAGGATGATACCGCTAACGATAAAGGTCGACCGTTATAATGATACGGAGAAACGACTGTATAACTGCCGTGTTGTTGATAATCGTCTGCTTACTGTGACGATAGTTCGTGCAGCCGTAACCGGAGCGGCCCTTATGCTTGGAGATTTACCGCCGGAACATACGATTGAGTATAAAGTGGCTGTCGAAATTGAAGACGCCGAACCAATTATTTTTGAAAATGTCTCAACCAGCTTGGACGTCAGAGAATTGGTAATCGAAAGCCTCAGTACAGTTGCCCTGATTATGAATAACCCATACAGAAAAGTTGCTATAAAATCGATGGAGTTTGATATCCGCATATTACCTAAAAACGTCACTTCTCATATATGGTCGGTGGATTTGTCTGATTTGGAGGTAAAAGCCGGCCAAACAATAGACATTTCCGTAATTCTCGAATCTGTTCTGGCCGGCAAAAAAAAATATCGGTACAATCTGGAGATACCCCACGATTTGACACCCGGCAAGTATGAATTGATTGTTTCGGGAATATACGGTTATCAGGACTTTCTTAGAAAAGCTGCACGTTATAAATTTGTTTATTATAACCTCCCGACTCTCGTTGAGTCGTTGAACAATCTTTTACGTATCAGTAGAGATAAGCTTTATTGTATTTTGGTTTTACCATCCGGCGGTGTTGCCATAGCCAAGGCCCAGCTTCCCGATTTACCTCCCACAAAGGCATTGGTCCTGCAAGACGCGAAAAGGACACTTGAACCGAAGCCATATTCGCATTGGCTCGAGAAAAGTTTTCAAACCAACACAATTGTTATCGATAAGCAGACTATGCACATAATAGTGGAAAAATGATATATCATATTGCGTCCGACGAAAGGAGTATCTATGAGACAAGACAAAAGGCTAAACTTCTTACTTTTGTTTTTTTTCTTCCTACTTTTAAATTCAGCTTCTTTAGCTGTTAACAGCAAGATTACGCGCCACAGCAGCAGTGTCGATTTTCTCAAAGGTGAAATCAAAGATATTGTGGTCAGTTCGGAAGGAACTATTCAGCTCGGCCGGGCGGCAGAGACGATTGTAAAGGCCTTTGAAGATGTCTGGTCGATAAACAGTATTGTAGTAAGTGGTGAAACGGTTTTTGTCGGCACAAGTCCCAACGGCGGTATTTATAAATACAGTCTTGGCAAACTGACTAAGATTTATCCCGCTGATTCAGAGAAAGGTGAAAGTGAAAAAAAGAATAAAGAACAGAAAGTAGCAGACACCGCTGCTGATTCGAATATGGTAGAAACCGACCAGTACCTGTCGAACGAGCATATCTTCACGATGGCAACCGATGTGACCGGCAGGCTTTTGGCTGGCATAAGCGGTGACAAGTGCCGATTGATGCGCTTTAAGGCGGGACCCGATACAATAGCAGAGACAATTTTCGAGCCAAACGACGTCAAATATATCTTTGCAATAGCTATTGGTGATGACGGTGATATTTATTTGGGCACAGGACCGGAAGGCGGAGTCTACAGACTCGATTCCTTCGGCAAAAATCCACAGCTTATCTACGACAGTCGAGATAAAAATATACTTTCGTTGGTTATTGGACAAGATGGCTTTGTCTATGCCGGAAGTGACAGCCGTGGCCTTGTATATAAGATAAATCCACGCACGAAAACCGCAACGGTTCTGTACGACAGCAATGAGCAGGAGGTTACAGCGTTATTATTCGCAGAAGACGGCGATTTATATGCGGCGGCAACATCGGCTAAAATTGTAGCAGCTCAGACTAAATTTGCTTCACAACTGCCTTCGGAGGGTCGGCCGGAGACCGAAACTGAAAAGGAAGAAACCACCGGTGAAAGTAAAAGTGGCTTAAAACTTAATATTCCAAATACACAAAAAGGAACCGATAAAAAGACCTCTGTTGCTAAACCGGCAGCCCGTAAGCCACCCAAACCGGGCCAGAACAGTTATATATATAAAATAACAAGCGGTGGTTTTGTAACCGATGTATTTAGCGAAAGGGCGATTTTCTTTTGTCTGGCCCAACAGGATAAGACACTACTCCTCGGAACCGGAAACAGCGCCCAGCTTTTCACCGTAGACCCCGCTGCTGAGGAGAATAAGATAGTTTATGAGGACCAGGAGGCATCACAAATAACAGCCGCAGTTGCAACCGGAGGGGATATTTATCTTGGGACGGCCAATCCGGCGAAGCTGATAAAATTAGCTAAGACCTTTGCCGTCGAGGGAACTTACACTTCTGACCTTATCGATGCGTCTCAGCCGGCCAAATGGGGCAAACTGCAAATCGAAGCCGACATTCCCGAAAGTTGCAGGGTTCGAATGGCTTCTCGCAGCGGTAATGTCAAGGACGTGAACGACCCTACTTTTTCAGACTGGACCGAGTTGAGGGATATAACAGGGCCGATACAACTGCGCTGTCCGGCTGGTAGATTCTGCCAGTATAAACTCGTGCTGCTTAGCGAAAAGGGCGGCGAAACTCCCGTTGTAAGAGAGGTGGCTGTTGCTGATACCATCCCGAATCTTGCGCCTAAAATCGAATCCGTCAGTGTTGGTCGAATCGGTTCAACCGGTAAAGAAGGAATATTCAAGATCGCTTATAAAGCAACAGACGACAATAGCGACAAGCTCATTTATAAAATAGATTTTAGAAAAATCCCAAGAACCAACTGGATTGAGATAAAGGACGACATCGAAGCCGACAACTTTGAGTGGGACGGCAGGACCGTTGAAGACGGTCGGTACGAGGTGAGGGTAACTGCAAGCGACGAAAGGGATAATACTACCGAAACTAAATTAACGGGTGTTAGAATAAGTGAGCCTATAATAGTTGATAATACCGCCCCTGTGATTAAAGGCGATTTGATTAAAAATCTTGACGAGGAGTCTGTTAGAATCACATTTAAAGCAATTGACAAATTGAGTGCTATCGGCAAGGCCCTTTATACTGTTGACAGTAACACCGATTGGATAGCCGCCCTGCCGGACGATTTGGTCTATGATACCACCGAAGAGAATTTCACAATCACGGTAAATAAACTGGAAAAAGGCGACCACATAGTATCGGTCAAAGTCAATGATGCGGTCGGCAATATAACGTATAAAACTTTTGAAATCAGCTTAAATTGAATAGTCATCGGATAATACTATTCAATCGGTGATTATTTCTTAGCTCTGACATCCGTGACCTTTTTTTGCTTTGAAAGCCAGCTTAAAGCCGCTTCATAGATAATCTCATGACCGCCGTCAAAAATCGTAATCCTTGCATTTCCCGAGTTTTTCCTGAACAAAACGGTTTTATCTCCATAAGCGGGGTCGGTCACCTGTTTCTTCAAATGTGGCGGCACTTCAGCCTTCTCAACAAAAAACTTGATATCTTTCTCACCAATACGGTCATTCTTAGAAGCTGCGAGATTGAACACTCTCAACGAATGGCTGACAGCAACGCTGCCGGTATGGCCATCCTTAATACCTGCATTTATATCAAGTGGTAAATTCAAATTTCCGCTTAAATAAGTAATCGGAGACCTGCTTTTGTATTCAAAATCAACCGCAAAGCTCGTCCCTGGCGCGCCGCCACAGGATTTGAAAATATCGTCGGCATAACCCCTGTCGGCTTTTTTGCATTCGATGTACCAGGCTTTTAGGTCGCTGATAGGTACCCAGGCTGACACTCCTGCCCATATATCAGTGGCTCTGCCGGCCATCAGCAGCGAAGAATACCCTCCGCCGGAACACCCAACCAGGTATATGCGCTGCGAATCCACATTTGCTTTTTCGACAGCGTAATCTACCGAACTGAGAATATCTTTAACTGTTTTGTCTGAGCCCGTAGCTTCCGGCCGCTTATTAGGACCACGGAAATCAGGATGTATAAAAACCCATTTATTTTCAATACACCATTCGGCATACGGAATGGAGGTCTTCTGAGTATAATCTCCCGACCATGTGTGCAAAGCAACCAGTAAAGGTACTTTTTTTTCAGTCTGCGGTTTGTAAAAAAGAGCTGGCTGAAGAGTAGAATCAGCCGAGCTGACAAATTCAATTTGCCTGACATTTGCCGGCCAGTTCTGCGAAGTCGTGCCACAACATTTGTCTGCGACAAAAACAAAAAACGCCGTCACGGCTACAACATTACAGATAAGCAATTTCTTATACATTATCCTCATTTGGTTTTTTCCTGCTGGATTACTTAAGCTTTAAGTATTCGGCGCATAAGTTGGCAATGGCGATATAATCTTCGGTGCAGAGTGTTTCAGGTCGATTATGCGGGTCAACTGAACATAGTTCAAAAATCTGGGGCCAGTTTTTAATTTCTGTGAGCCTTCCCTGGGCCAGTTTTGTGCAGGCCTTTAGCATCTTTCGGCGATAACCCATAAAAAGATTTACTACCTCTCTGAAAAGCTCCATACTATGAATTCGGGTTGCCTTTTCTTTACTGCGGATAAAGCTTACCATTGCTGAATCAACCTGTGGCTGAGGCCAGAAAACCGTTGGCTTTAGTATCCTTTCCGTTTTTACTTCGCCGGTCGCATCTAAAAGAATGCTCAGGATGCCATAATGTTTGCCGCCCGGTGAAGCAGCCATTCTCTGTGCCACTTCCCTTTGAATAGTAATATACATAGCATCGGCTGTGGTCGGGCCGGCAACCAGGCTCAGCATTACAGGAGCGGCAACGCTGTAAGGCAGATTTGAAACGAGCAAAAACCGGCCGCAATATTCTTTACGGGCCTGCTCAATCGTACTGATGACTCTATGATTGATAGTATTTTTGCTCTCTAAGACATCGGAGTTGATGACTTCAACATTTTCCCTATCGGCCAGTTGTCTTTTTGTTATTTTGGCTAAGGTTGTGTCAATCTCGACGGCTATTACCTTGCCTGCTTTCTCAGCCAGTTCTTCGGTCAGAGAGCCGGTCCCGCAACCTGTTTCAAGCACAATATCGTTATCGGTCATATTAGCTGAAGCAACGAGAAGTTGCATGAGGTTAAGGTCTATTAGAAAGTTTTGCCCTAGCCGTTTGTTTACTGAAACGCCCGCTGACGAAAGCAACTGTTGAATTTGCTGTTTACTTTGCATAGGTATTAGCTGTCCATTACGTGGGCAAGCTGGTAAGCCTTTTTCATTTCAGCCATTCTGATAGCTGTGATTATTGCGGACCTCATACCGGTTGCACTGGCAATGTTTTGACCGGAGATATCATAGGCCGTTCCATGGGCCGGTGACGTCCTTATTATTGGTATGCCAATGGTCACATTAACCGCGCTGTCGAAAGCAAGCAGTTTTACAGGAATCAGGCCCTGGTCGTGATACATAGCCACTATGCCGTCGAATTGACCTTGAACAGCCTGCAAAAAGAGTGTGTCGGCTGGAAAAGGACCGTGGCAGTTTATCCCCTGTTCCTGTGCCAGTAATATTGCCGGTTTGATTATCCGTCGCTCCTCATCTCCGAACTGACCGTCCTCGCTGGCGTGCGGATTCAAAGCGGCAACGCCTATCCGCGGATTTGCGATATTAAAGTACTCTTTCAATGCATCGTTTAATAAATCTATCGGCTCAAAGACACGGCCGATTGTGAACTTATGCCGGAGTTCGAAAAGTGCTTCATGGATGGTCGCCAATGCAAGCTTCAGAGGTCCTGAGATTAACATCATTGCTTTTCGTGGTGATTTACACCGGTCAGCTAACATCTCTGTATGGCCGGGCCATTTGGAACCCGCCAGCTTCCAACTGCTCTTGTTTATTGGTGCTGTTACCACCGCGTCTATAATACCCGCCCTGGCCGCATCAATGGCATCCAGACAAAACTTTATCGACGCCTCACCGGAAATTTTGCTGGGTCTTTTAAGCCAGGGCGCCACGGAATACTCATCGTAGTCGGCTAAGATGACTTTGTGAGGAAAATCTCTACCGATTTTTTCATGTTGACACCGACCCCAGAACGGCTCAATCTCAGCTTTGTCGGCGGCGTAACTGAGCTGTTCGTTCATTCCGAAGATAATAAATTTCGCAGCCCGGCGCACCTGCACTTCTGCCAATGCCTTTACGATGACCTCCGCACCGATACCGGCTGCGTCACCCATCGTTATGCCTATCACAAATTGTTCACTTATCGAATTTTGAATTTTCTGCTACCCGTTATTCAAAAACCTGCCTCTTTTAGTTTTTCCACCGTCAGCTTTTCCTTACCCGGCAGAATCTGCTCAAGTTGCCTCTTCACTGTTTTTACTATTATATCAGTTTCGATGTTTACAACATCACCGATTTTTGCCTTGCTCAGCGTGGTTTTTTCAAGCGTCTTGGGTATTATCGCGACACTAAAACCGCTTTTGTTCATATTCGCAATCGTCAAACTTATTCCGTCAACAGCGACCGAACCTTTAACAACCATCTGCTCAAGCAGTTCGGTATTTGCGGAGAATTTCATATCGGCGAATTGCCCTTGTTTTGCAATTGTTTTTATCGTGGCTGTACCGTCAATATGGCCCTGCACGAGATGGCCGCCAAACCTGCCGCCGGCTTTAATAGCCCTCTCGGTGTTGACCTGCGATGAGGGCTTTAAACCGCCCAAATTGGATTTCGAAAGCGTCTCTCTGCTTACGTCAAAAGCGGCAATACCATCATCGAGACCTGCAACAGTCAGGCACACGCCGTTAATACTTAAGCTGTCGCCGATGTTAGTTCCCTCAGCCAATTGGCCTATATCCACGCTCAGCCGCATCGCTCCTGCATCTGCTCGCAAAACCGACTTTACCGTGCAAATTGACTCTACAAGCCCTGTAAACATAGGAAATTGATTATTTATCATTGATTTTTTTTATTATTTCTTTACTATTAGATTATCCGTTATCGATAATTGAATTTCAAGCAGAAAGTATGAGGTGCAGTTATGAACACATTTTGGTTGAAGATAGCGGTTTTAGCGGTCGTAGTCTTGGTGGGAATAATTCTTCTAAGCAATTTCTTCTCTTCAGAGATTGACAAGGCGACAGACCTCGAAGCTGCCACAGAACGTGTCGAGGCCGCAGAAGATAAACTTCAGGCCCAGCTTGAAGAAGCCCAAACCCAGGTCGAACAGAAAAATGAGCAAAAAGATACAACAATAACACCTGCAGAAACCTCTCCTGTACCTGCGAAACCGCTTCAAACCGTCGTCGACGATGATGATATGATCGCCAATATAGAGGCTGAAAGATTGTACAATATGGCTTTGACGCAGTACAAAATAGGCAGAAAAATAATGACCTTCAAAAAGATGGTCGATTACTGCCGCGAGTTGTTCGACAGGTTTCCCGACAGCCCTGAAGCCGCCAAAGCAAGAGTGCTCATGCGAAATATGCCGGAGCGTTACCGTGAGCTGTATAATGTAACCGATGAAGAACTTGGCCTTGAAAAATAACCTTGAAAACTTATTAACATAGGAGACACGGATGTCTGTTGTCGCATCGACTGCAAATGTACCTGTTATTTCTGTAACTGCAGGCTGCCTGCCCGAAGCATGGGAAAAAGCCGTTCTGGCCGTATGGAAAAATGGCCTGGATATCAAAACCCAGTACGACAAATCCCTGGACCCGCCGAGCAGGGACGCAACGGTTATCATCACCATCACTAATCCGTTTGCTGAGCCGAGAATTCACAAGAATTTCCCCGGTGGACCCGCTGAACTCGAAGCATACCGGCAGGAAGTAGTCGGCGGTATCCATGACCACTGGATTGACCCTGCCGCCGGCAAATGGACTTATACTTACCACGAACGCCTCTTTGCGTACTGTCCGGTGGAAGATATACGCAGTCCCGACTCGCCAAAGCCATTCAGGAAAGTTGACCAGATTCAGTATATCATCGATTATTTAGCCGATGTTAGTCACACCCGCCGGGCGCAGGCAATAACATGGATGCCTACGGCCGACCCGTCCACAGAAGACCCACCCTGTCTGCAGAGGATATGGTGTCGCCTGGTGGCTGGTGCCGATGGGAAGTTGTCGCTCAATATGAATACTCACTGGCGCAGCAGAGACCTTTATAAAGCCTGGTTTATGAACGTCTATGCCCTTACCGACCTGCAGCGAATAATTGCCGAAAAAATTTCAAAAAAAATCGGCCGCCCCGTAGCAATAGGAAGATACGTCGATATAACCGATTCTCTGCATATTTACGGCAGCTATTTTAACGAAGTCACCGTCGAAGTGGAAAAGATGCGGGCAAGTCCGTTTACCAAGCGCGCATGGGAGACCACTCACCCTGCCTTTGAAATGATGACGCAGGAGGCAAGAGAAATTCTGGCCAAAGACCCCGACTGGTATGCAAAGGCAAAAGGTTAAGATGTAATTGATTATACCCCCGAATTGAAAGGCTAAACGATGGTTTTAAGCGTTAACGGCCAAAAAATTGAAGATTTAGCGATTCAGCAGGAAGCCGAACGCCTGAGGCCCGATTACGAAAAAGTTTTTGTAGAACTGCCCCCCGAAGACAGAGAAAAGCAACTGCTTGAATGGTCAAGAGAGAATGTCATCGAAACTGTATTAATCAATCAGCAGGCACAAAAGACAGGCAAACCGATACCCGATACTGAACTTGAAGCCGCCCTGGCTAAAGTCAAAAAACAATATCTGTCTAAGGGAGCCGAAACTGTAGCGCTAAGTATTGAAGAGCAGGAAAAAATTAAAAAAGACATCGAAATGCACATTAAAATTGAACGGTTGCTGGCCGAGGTGTGCAAAGATGTATCTGGGCCCTCAAAAGACAACATCCTGAACTTTTACAATGAAAACAAAGAGCAGTTAAAGTCCGCAGAACAAATCAAAGTCAGCCACATAGTTAAGCATATGAACTGGCAGACTGACCAGGCCGCTGCCAATAACGTGATAGAAAAAGCACAGAATGAATTAAAGCAGGGTGCTCTTTTCGAGGTATTGGCCGCGAAATATTCCGATTGTCCCGAGAACGGCGGCGACCTTGGGTATATCACAAGAGGCCAAATGGTGGAGGAATTTGATGATGTCGTTTTTAATATGGATGTCGGAGAAATAAGCGATATTTTTCGCACTCGTTTCGGTTTTCACATTGCCAAAGTTTATGATAGAAAACCGGCCCTTGTACCGCCTCTTGAAGAAGCCAAAGACCGGATAGTCGAAAAACTTAAACAGCAAATGCGAAGGGAGGCCATCGAACATTTTGTAGACCGCTTAAAAAGCGAGGCAAAAATCGAAGAAACATAACAACAAATCAAACAAACATTTCTTGTTAAAATACTTCGTTGAATGGGGGGGGGCCTAAAACTCACTTTGTAAATTATTTATCGGCGTCAGAACTGTATTATTATTGGTACATTTTAATCTGTTGTTCTGCCGACTTTTATCGGCCTGTTATATGGAAAAAGTTCTTGGTTAATTTGGCACTTTATGGTTTTTATAGTACACTTTATTTGGTTGGGCATTAAAGCAGACAAGACCAGTTACTTTGTTCGCAGAGAATTGGCTGTCTAAAAACCATCCGCCCGACTTGGCAATCCTGCCGCTGGAGAGAGCCGATAACTTGGCGGTCGCAGCCGAGCAGGACCAAATACAATGCTTTCGCATTTGACGAGGGCTTTGAATAGAAACCTTATGGGGGGCCATGAAAGTTTCTTTCCGAGTTAGGTCTCTGCGCTATATGCGCAGAGGCCTTTTTTTTTCTGCCCCGCCCAGCCTGCCCCATGGCCTGAGAGCCTGAGGCTGCCAAGCCCACGACTACTTGATGATATACACTTAACCCTAAAAATCCGCCGCTCTCTAAACCGTTGAAATAAACCCACCCCGCGTACTGCCCTTTGACTCCCCTTTTGCTAAGATACTCAACTAACTTCTTCGAACTCGGCTGTGAACTGGTTGTGATTATGAATTGGAGCGGCTGATATTCGCTTAAAAAAACTGCTCAAAAAGCTAAAAAAGTGACAAATTTGCTCAGAATAAGAGAAGACATTCTTCAAAATAATACTTGATAAATCCATCCTTTTATGGTATATTGTTGATTCTAAGGTATAATTCAAAATCAGGAGAAAGAGATGAGTCTGTTAAGAAGTAATTCAATAACAGCCCTTTTTACTTGTCTTGCCATCTGCTTTTTAGTGCCCCCCGCCCAGGCAAAGTACAGTGGTGTTGGTGACGGAGAGCCTAATAACCCATACAGAATCGCCGATGCCAACGATATGAACGAAATAGGAACACACACCGAAGATTGGGGCAGCCATTTTTTATTGGTCAATGACATAAATCTGGCTGAATACACCGGAACACAGTTCAATATCATCGGAACTTCGTCTGACCCCTTTACGGGTGTTTTTGACGGCAACAATCACACCGTTTCCAATTTCACTTACAACTCAACAGGGACAGATTACATAGGAATTTTCGGATATGTTAATAGCGTAGATGCGGAAATCAAAAATTTAGGCGTAGTAAACCCCAGCGTCAATGCCGGCACAGGCGAACGAACTGGCTCGTTGGTCGGTAGGCTTTATCGAGGCGACATTACCAACTGCTATACAAAAGGTGGGAACATTTACGGAGACTATATTGTTGGCGGCTTAGTGGGAGAAGCTTACATCAGTGGGCAAATTACAAATTGTTATACCTCCAGCGACGTTTCAGGAAAGCTTGTTGTTGCTGGATTAGTAGGGATTAGTTTTATCGAGATCAGTAATTGTTATTCCAACAGTAATGTTTCTGCAAAAAATGATGTTGCGGGTGGATTGGTGGCTGATAATTATGGGCCGATTTCTGATTGTCATACATCCGGGAATATCGAAGGGGTTAATGGAATCGGCGGGCTAATTAGTTTTAATGGTGCTGCTATTACTCACTCCTATTCGTCAGCCTACGTGGTGGGAACTGGGGTTCATATAGGGGCACTAATAGGTACTGACTACGATGGTTTGTATGAAAAATGTTTTTGGGACAGTACGGTTAATCCAGGGCTCGATGGCATTGGAGACGGGACTATCGATCCCAATGTAACAGGTAAAACAACAGCCGATATGTACATGGAAAGCACATTCACGAATTGGGATTTTTCGACGCCTGTCTGGCGGATTTGTGAAGAGATGGATTATCCCAGGCTTTGGTGGCAAGAAGGTGAATACGGGGGAGGTTGCGGGATAGACGGCGATCCATTTCTGATTTACACGGCTGTACAGTTAAATGACATTGGTGCGGACTCTAATGACTGGGACAGGAGATTTCGATTAATGGCCGATATTGTTTTGACTGATTTTAACGGATTAAACGGCAAGCCTGCTTTTAACACAATCGGAAACAGTACCGTAAAGTTTACAGGTGTTTTTGATGGCAATGATCATACAATTTCTAACTTCAGCCACAATAAAGGACTCTTTGGTCAAGTTGAAGGGGCAGATGCGGAGATTAAAAAATTGGGCTTAATTAGCCCCGATATTAATAGCGTAACCGGTGATAACATTGGATCACTGGTTGGCTGGTTAAAGAATGGCCGTATCTCTGAATGCTATGTTGAGGATGGCAATGTTTCAGGGCGTAATTATGTTGGTGGGCTAATAGGGCACATCTCTGATGGTTTAATTATTAACTGCCGGGCTGTCTGTGAAGTTGGCGGTAGCCAACAAATTGGAGGATTGGTTGGAAGAAATTTTTTCGGAACAATATATGCAAGCTATTCCGAAGGAAATGTCATTGGGACCGGAAACTTTTATACGGGAGGTTTGTTGGGAGTTGATATTGACGGCACCATCAGTAATTGCTATTCCAAAGCAAATGTTTCAGGTGTATATATTGTTGGAGGATTGATTGGTGGTGATAGTACTACTAGTAAAAAAGTTATCAATTGTTATTCGGTTGGTACTGTTAACGGGACCAGCGTGGTTGGTGCATTTTTAGGGTCTCATGTAGGCGGCACTTATGAAAAATGTTTCTGGAATAGTGATGTCAATATAGGCTTAGATGGCATTGGCGACACAACCGATCCTAATGTAATAGGCAAGCCAACCGAAGAGATGAAAAAAGAGAGTACGTTTACGAATTGGGATTTTAATGACATCTGGGAAATTTGTGAAGGAACAAATTATCCAAAGTTGGCTTGGCAGATTCCGTTGCCTGGTGATTTTGTTTGTCCCGATGGCGTCGAAACAAACGACCTCGGTGTGCTTTGTGAGCAATGGCTTTTGGAGAAATTATCAGCAGATGCTGTCTCAGATGGTGGTGACGGTATTGTAAATTTCTTGGATTTTGCAGACTTCGCAAACACTTGGCAGGGCACTTCAGAGGCCATGGCCGAGTTGGCTGTTTTCGCCGAGCAGTGGCTACAAGTTGGTGCAACATTAGCTGAGATTACTCAATTTGATATATCCCCGTCCCCTGATGGTGATGGCATCGTTAACATGCTCGACTTTGCTGCATTTGCTGAAAATTGGCTTGAAGGTGTCGAATAGCTTCACAACCTCTCTTCAATAAAACAATGACCTAGGGACATTTTACTTTTTAATCATTGTTTCAAGTGGTTGTTCCGTTTTCCTTATCGAAATCCCTGTGTCCTTCCTTTAACTCCTAGCTGTTGCTGCCTTCAGTTCGGCCTATTCTTATTTTCTCCGGTGCTGCGCACCTGCGAAATACTGTAAGTTCCTCATAGCCGCCTCCGGCAACAACAACTCGTGTCCCCTCTCACCGAACCAACCCAGCCAAACCACCCACGCCTGAAACCGCCACCAATCTCCACATTCCCCACGCCTCGCCAACGGCGAGGAAACTCCAGACAGCCCCGACAGCAACCACCTGCCACAACCATCCACCCACCCAAGCCAACCACCCGCACTAACCATCATCCAGCAACATCACTATCCTTTTCTGATTTCAATCCCCACTCCATCCCAAAGGCGTTCCTTCCCTCCTCTGCCCACGATATATTCTATCCAATATATCCACTCTATTAATGCCCCCATTTTTCCCTTTTACCTTTTTAATTTTTCCCTTTCTCACCCCTGCCCCTATATGCTGTAGACAGGCGTTTCCCACTTTCCCCATATTCTCCATTTTAACATTTTATTTAGCCTCATTTTGAGACCGGAATTTTCCCCCGCAAAAAACCGCCTATTTTAACATTTTAAAGCCCCCGTGGCCGGCGGTGTCAACCCTGTGCTATTTTGTGCGCTTTTTTGCGTCTTTTTTTCACTTTTTTTTCTTTTTTTCCGCTTTTTTTAACTTTTTTCTTCAAAACCCGGTCATTTTTTGCGTTTTTTTTCAATTTTTCGCCCCGCTGTTGCTGCTTTCTGTTGCGGCGAAAAATCGTACCAAATGCGCAAGTATCCAACAGCAAAATAGAATTCTTTTTAAAATTTTTTTACTGCTTTAAGCACAATCTGTTACGCAAATTCCAACGCTGCGTATTGGGTGTTTTTTCGCATCAAACGCGCAAGTCCATCTAATTATAGGGAGGCATCTTTTTTTTAACTCCCCATTGTTCGGAGATTCTTTCTATGACCAGCGAAATACGCAATACGCACGACGCAATTTATGCCCAAGGTAGACGCACGACGAGACACAAACCACAAATAGAACAAACAAACCCAATTTTTCAAATAACCCAATGAACATAAACTTTTGTTTAACAAAGCATTACGG
>CAZIKS010000070.1:0-16727 GCA_964539795.1 uncultured Pirellulales bacterium | reverse complement strand
GAATAAGAGCTTGAATGATGCGATTCTTTTCCTCAAAATCGGCCTGAACGATATAGACATCCTTTGAATATCCGTCATTGCGGAACTGCCGCAAATCATAACGATAAATAACTTTGCGACGATACTTTTCAACAATGTTTTTATGGGTGTAATCCAGAGTGGCTGTGAATTCCAACAGTAAATTATCTTCATTTTGCTCGAAGATACGTTTAACCGTTCCTTCCCAATTTAATTCTTCAAAGTCTTTATCCGATTTTGTACTTACATTAATATGATGTGCTTCGTCTGATAGCAGAACAATTTTTTTGTTTTTGAAGTCTTCATAGGTAACGCCGTTTTCTTTCTCGTCTGTCAAATCTGAATGTAGTTTTTGAATGGTAGTAAAACATATATTTATGTCGTTCTCGTTGACTCCTTCAAAATTGGCAACGGGCGTAACCTTAACCCTACGTGTTCCGAGTTGAATATTTTCTCTAAACAGAAATTTGGAAGATAATGGCTTAAGAAAATTGTCCCTGGTCTTTTCGATAATATTTGTGGAATTGACAAAAAAAAGGAAATTTCGATAACCTTTTTCATAGAGAAAAAGTATCAACCCCGCCATAATCAGCGTCTTTCCGCTTCCGGTCGCCATATTAAAGAGAAAATGCAACGGCCAGTCCTTGCCTGGAAACTCATTGTCCAGACAATGAAAGAAACGTGCAAAAGCCTCCTCTTGATAAGGGCGCAGTTCAAATTTTGAGTTCAAGTTATCCTTTAGATATTCCGGGACCTCTTTTTTTAAAAACCCCAATTCTGAAGCTGAATCAAGCGTTTCATAAAGGAATTTATCAGCCATTATACGCTCTCACCGTAAAATTCTCGGTTTAGTTTTTTATCCGCTACGCTTACCTTGAAATCTGCATCATCTATTTCTGAAATATTGACATACAATTGGTTTTTGTTCAATAGCTCCGCCAGCAACTTTTTCTGTTTTTCCAGACCATTTTTGTTTTTGCCTATCTCACGAAAATCCTTAACCGCCTCCTGAGGCATTTCAGGATTGACATACCAATTGAGGAATGAATTTTTGGCGATTTTTTTCCATATTTTTACAAGTTCGTTTGATGTTTTGGCCTTCTTTATCTTATCCATAAACGCTTCGTTGTATTGCATCAGTTCAAAATAGACGAAATCACCCCCGCCATGCCAGTTTACCGATTTGGAAATCCCGGATTTATCATAATCCTTAAATTCCTCAACCAACTTATCTTTGACTCGCTCACCTATTACATTTTGAAGACGTACAACACTATCGTTTTGTCCGTATTCGAGTTGTTCAATCCCAATATATTGACGTCCCATTTTATGGGCAACTGCAGCGGTTGTCCCGCTGCCGATATAAAAGTCCAACACTATGTCATTAGGTTGATCTGTGGCCATATCGATCAATCGACGCAATAAACGTTCTGGCTTCTTTCCCCTTTTGAGTTTTACTTTACCTTCCGAAGCAATACCTTCCCATGGTATATCTGTCCATATATTAGTTAGCATGGTGGTTGGCGATGAAATTCCATCTATCTCTCTTACTTTGTTGGAGTAAAAAGCGATTTCATTACCGTTCAAAATATATCTGGGGCTCAAATTCTCTCGTTCTAGCATATAAACTTTATCAGCGTCCTTGATTGAAATTTCCTTCAGTTTCAGTGTATTTTCCCCAGCATCACGATTAATTTCTGTAAAACGAAATACAGACTTTGCGTTTTGAAGTGCATATTGTGCAAGTTCGACAAGTAAAATGTTTGCCCCTAATTTCTTCTTGGCCTTTCTTATATCTTTGCAACCATGTTTAGATGCAACAACCTCTTTTATATTAATAACTTTCCATTCAGAGCAGGGCGCTTCAATATTAGTTATTTGAAAAGAATAATTTTCATCGTATTCCGATAGTTCATACTGTGGATTGTAATTCCATAACTTGCGGTTTTTCCCATAGATCAATAAATATTCGGCGGATTCAAATACACCCAGATTTACTGTTTTGAATCCCGAAGGAGACCTTGTTTTGACAGCTACTTTGTTAATGAAACCTTCTGGGAAAATCTCATCCATCAAAACATGTAGATATCCAACGTGCTTATCAGAGATTTGAACTATAATTGCACCATCTTGACTTAATAATTCTCGTGCGATTTCAAATCTATTCTTCATAAAAGTTAGCCAAGCCGAACGACTAAAACTATCGTTATATCCAAACGAATCATTCCCAGTATTATAAGGCGGGTCGATATAAATTAGCTTCACTTTGCCGCAGAATTGTTTTTTTATTGTATGCAGTGCCAACAGATTGTTGCCCTTGATAATCAGGTTCTCTGTAATTGTGCCGTTTTCGTCCCGCTTAATGTCCGCAACTTTCTTTTCGCCATCGGCGGTATAGCGTTTGAAATTAGTGATAACTTTTGGATCTAACAAACGGTCAATCTCATCCTGTGCCAGAATTTCATTAAAGAATATCTCCTTGCGTTTTTCCTCTTCCTTTGTTTGTCCACCTTCCAGTAAGCTATCTTTGTAAGGCCATACAAGAGAGACCTCACCTCGCTCGCGCAGGAATTTACCATTAATATTCAATCCTATCTTATTCCGAAAACGAGTATAGGAGTTGGCAAGGAAATTTTTGTCGGATATGTACTCGATGAATGTACTGATATTAAAAACCCAGTGCTTTTCTATTTCATCAAAGAATTTTTTCTTAATTGCTGGTTTGCCCAGCAGCAGTTTGACTAAATCCCGGTCTATCTTCCAAGCCTTATCAATTACCGCTGCTTTGATTAGCTCCCCCTCATCGTCCACAAAGCGCGAGTCAGTTTTAAGTATCTCAATCAGATTTTCATTAAAGCTCTTTGCCATCTTTTCCTCTTTTGTTTTTCCTTATTTTTTGAACACGTCGTTTTTCCTTAACACTCTCATAAAAAAATATTTCCCCGATTCTATCTTTTTTCCAGACCCTGTCAAACCATAATTCCTCCCGATTACGCCAAACTACTCGAAATATCCTCCAACCGGCCACCCACAACACCTCACGCCTCGCCACCGGCGAGACACCCTCCGCCACCACAGCCGCCAAAGACCGCCACAACCGGCTTCAACCTACCGCAGAAACCACCGCCCGCCACAACCAGCACCAGCAACCCACGCCCTCCGCCACGCTCCCCATTCCTCGCCACCGCCTAAGAAAATCCCCACGCCTCGCCACAAGCGAGGCGACCTCCGCCGCCCACGCCACCAACGCCCGCCACTGGTCGCCCACGCCACCAACGCCCACCCACCTGGCTACTCAATCCTCCAACAACATCAAACTCACCCCTGACTTCAATCCCCACTCCATCCCAAAGACTTTCCCTCCTACCTCTGCCGCCGACTTAATATGTCCAATATATCCACTATCATAACTGTACCAATTTTCTTTCCCCCTTTCCCCTTGCGCAGCCTACCCAAACCACCCATTTTAACATTTAAAGCTCCCGCGACCAGCTAACCAACAATACATCTTTTTTATCATTTTCAGACCGGAATTTTCCCCCACAAAATCTTACCCATTTTAACATTGAACGAGGCTTTTGTATCGGGTGTGCTATTTTGTACGGTTTTTTGCATCATTTTGTCACTTTTTTTTCAATTTTTTGTTTTTTTGCCCCTTTTTCTTAACTTTTTTGAACTTTTTGTAGTTTTTTTTTCAATTTTTTGACGTTTTTTAAACCCCCACCCCCATTTTCAGCCCAAAAACAATTCATGCCATAGGTAGCCCATCATTATCACTTAATATTAGCTCCGCTTATTGCATTTCCGGCCTTATTTATCTTCTTATTAGACTCGCTTATCCTCCTCCTGCCATTTTTACCGTGCCTCCCTGCCGCAATTTTGCCCGCGATTAGAATCTCCGAAATTTATTTACACAACGACCGTTAGTATTTATAATTACTGAACTTAATTCCTGATACCGACAAACAGGAACGCCTTTTATTTTGAAAGGGTACGGCCATGACCCAGGAAAACAACGATTTAGACAAAATAAAACAACTTATTGAAATTATGAAGCAAAACGACCTTGTTGAAATTGAAATAAAGCATGACGACGACAAAATTTTTCTAAAGCGTTCCCAGCCCCAAACCACTCAGAACCACACAGCCGCTGTTCCAATGATGGTTCCAAACGTCCCACCTGCTCCGGCAGGACCCTATGCTGCACAAACCGCAGCCCCTCAAACCCCTGAAGAATTGCAAAAAAACGCTGGTTTACTGGAAATTAAATCACCCATGGTCGGCACTTTCTATGCCGCCCCAAGCCCAGATTCTGACCCTTGTGTCGAAATTGACTCGGATATAACCTCACAGACGGTTGTTTGCATAATTGAAGCAATGAAGGTGCTTAATGAAATTAAAGCCGAAATCAGTGGAAAAATCGCTGAAATACTTGTAACCAACGGCCAGGCCGTGGAATACGGCCAGGTACTTTTCAAAGTCAAACCCGACTAAAAACCTTAACCCTGAAGCAAAATTAGAGTTTTTCTTAACGATATACGATATAACCGAATATGTTTTCAAGAATACTAATAGCAAACCGCGGTGAAATAGCACTGCGTATCATACAAGCCTGTCATGAACTTGGTATTGAGGCGGTAGCGGTTTATTCCGAGGCTGATAAAGACGCCCCATACCTTCAGTTTGCCGATGAGGCCGTTTGTATTGGCCCAGCCAACCCCGCTGAAAGCTATTTGAACATCCCGCGCATTATAAGTACCGCTGAAATCACCGATGTTGGTGCCATTCATCCGGGTTACGGCTTTTTGGCTGAAAACATAAACTTCGCCCAGATATGCCAGGATTGCGGGATAACGTTTATCGGGCCGCCCGTCGAGGCAATGCGACTACTCGGAGACAAAATCCAGGCCCGCAAACTGGCACATAAAGCTGAAGTTTTGGTAGTGCCAGGTTCCGAAGGCGCCCTCGAAAGCGAGTCCGAGGCTCTGAAACTTGCAAACAAGATTGGCTATCCCGTGATAATAAAAGCCTCTGCTGGAGGTGGCGGTCGCGGAATGAGGGTTGCGCATAACGACATCAGCTTTCGCCAGTCTTTTAACGCCGCCAGGTCAGAAGCTGAAGTTGCTTTCGGGGACTCGACGGTTTATCTGGAAAAGTTTATAGTCGAACCCCGGCACGTGGAGGTGCAGGTGATGGCCGACAAGGCCGGAAATGCATTACACTTCTACGAAAGAGACTGCACAATTCAACGAAGACACCAGAAGATGATTGAAGAATCTCCCTGCCCGGTGTTGAAAGAACGCACCAGAGAAAAACTTTGTGAAGCGGCTTTGAGGATTATAAAACAGGCCAAATATGTCAACGCAGCAACAGTTGAATTTCTTCTGGATAAGGACAAAAAGTTTTACTTTATCGAAGCCAATACACGAATCCAGGTAGAGCATCCAGTTACTGAAATGGTTACAGGTTATGACTTGATAAAGATGCAACTGAAGATAGCCGCCGGGGAAAACATTAAATTAAGCCAGAGGGATATAAAGCATACCGGCGTGGCAATTGAGTGCCGAATCAACGCCGAAGACCCCGAAAATAATTTTGCTCCTTCTCCGGGCAAAATTACAAGATATATTCCTCCCGGAGGCCCGGGAATAAGAGTTGATACTCATGTTTACCAGGGCTGGACGGTTTCGCCAAAATACGATTCGATGATTGCAAAACTTATTGTCCATCAACCCTCAAGAGAAGAAGCTATCGCTACAATGAAAAGAGCATTGAGAGAATTTGTTATAGAACCGACCAAAACCACAATTCCGGCCTGCCTTGATATTCTATCACACAATCTTTTCGTTAAAAGCAAAATAGATACAAGCTTTGTTGAGCGAAACTTCTAAATTGTACTATCGATGTTGTAACATCGTAACGGAGGAAACAATGAAACGTTTACATTTGTTCACCGGATTGCTGGGGCTGATAATATTATTGGGTACGGATGGTACGGCCCGGTCTCAGGACAAAATATCAGCAGATATAATACCTGTCTTGAGTAAGACTGCCGAGGTTCTGCAGCCTGAACACATCGAGGTTATGCAGACCTCTTTCAACAGTAAACCGCATAACCGGTATATGCAAAACGCCGTGACCGTAACCAAAGTTGATGAACTCGCTCTTAACCGAACAATTGTTACCGGCATCGATGACTCTTTTTCCAACAAACTTGATGACTGGTCGGCAACCAATCAGAAACGCTCGGGTCGCTGCTGGCTCTTTGCAGGGACCAACCTCTTACGTGTTGGCGCTATGAAGAAAATGAATATAAAGGACTTCGAGTTCAGCCAGAGCTATCTTTTTTTCTGGGACAAAATCGAGCGTGCCAACTATTTTCTGGAGGCTATCATCGATACCACCGAGCGTCCCAACGGCGACCGCATCGTTGATTTTCTATTAGACAACGTGCTCGGTGACGGCGGGCAGTGGAATATGTTCGTCAGCCTTGTCAGCAAATATGGTCTTGTACCCAAGAGCGTTATGCCGGAAAGCCAAAGCTCTTCTGACAGCCAAACAATGAATAAAATTCTTCAAAACAAGCTGCGCGAGGGTGCCAGTCATCTGCGCGGCCTGCATACGAAAGGCGCTTCGATTGAAGATTTAAGAAAAACCAAGCATCAGGTACTTATCGTCATCTATCGAATCCTTTGTATTCATATGGGTACGCCCCCTGAGAGTTTTGACTGGCAGTGGCGTGATAAGGACAACGAGTTTCATCGCGAAGGCCAATTGACTCCACAGGAGTTCGCCAAAAAGTATGTAATGTTGGATTTGAGCGAATATGTCTGCATAGTAAACGACCCGCGTCCGAGCAGTCCCTTCGGCCGCACCTTCACCGTAGCTTATCTGGGCAATGTTGTCGGCGGCGAACCGATTAGATACTTGAATGTTGATATTGAGTTGATGAAAGATATCGCTATGCACACCCTGCTTGATGATGAGCCGGTGTGGTTCGGTTGCGATACAGGAAAACAGAGTTCCAAAGAACTCGGGCTTTGGGACAGCCGTCTGTTCGACTATGAAGGTATCTATGGTACCCGCTTCACTCTCGATAAAGCCGACAGGCTCATATATCATCAGAGCCAAATGACCCACGCTATGCTGTTTACGGGAGTGGATGTGCTTGACGACCGGCCGCGTCGCTGGCGAGTGGAAAACAGTTGGGGAGATGAGGTCGGCAAAAAGGGCTTCTTTATTATGAATGACTCCTGGTTCGGTGAATTTGTGTTCGAGATAGCCGCCCGCAAGAGTTATTTGTCCGACGAATTACAAAAAGCCCTCGAACTTGACCCGATTATCCTGCCGCCATGGGACCCGATGGGTGCACTTGCACGCTGACAAAAATTACCTTACGCTTTAATAATCTGTCTGAACCGGATACAAACAGTAAAATGCTTATGGCTTATTTTTCCAGCATTATGAGGTCTTCGTAGGTTTGGCGTTTTCTGATACAGGAGAATTTATCGCCGTCGACAAGCACTTCCGGCAGTAAACAACGAGCATTGTAATTGCTGCTCATAGTATAGCCGTATGCCCCTGCGGTAAAGATAGAGAGCAAATCGCCTCTTTTTACGGGCGGTATAGCCCTGTCTTTCGCAAAAAAATCCGCACTTTCGCAAATCGGCCCAACTACATCGACAACTTCGGTACCGTTTATTTGCAGGTCCTTATCACGTCGAATGGGAACAAATTTTTCATTTACTTCTGTCGGCCAGATGAAATGGAAACCATCATACAACGGTGGACGAATCAGGTCGTTCATCCCTGCATCAACTATAACAAAATTTTTCCTACCTCCGATTTTCAAATATAAAACCTGTGTTACTAAAATCGCTGCGTTGGCGGCAATGCTTGCTCCCGGCTCAAGGATAAGTTTTAAATTCTTACCCTTTAATAATGGCACAATAGCCGACGCGTAATCAGCAGCTATCGGTGAAGCAGAAGTTATATAATCGGCTCCATATCCTCCGCCAATATCAACTGCTTCAATTGTGAATCCATCCTCGCGAAGTTGTCGGATTAGAACCAATACTTTTTCAATCGCCTCAACATAAGGTTCAATGGTCTGTCCTGCCGAGCCCAGATGGATATGAATTGCGCACAGCTTGATAGTTTCATTATTACCATATTCGGCAAAGACTTTCCGCGCCCGTTCGATGTCAACGCCGAATTTGGTTTCTTTTTTCCCGGTAGTGGTATAGGTATGTGTTTTAGGGTCAACGTCGGGATTGACACGCAGGGCCGCTTTAGGTCGTTTGCCTTGTTGTTTTGCAAGCAGAATCAGGTTTTCCAGTTCAGCCTCCGATTCGATATTAAAATAGCCGATGCCGGCTTTTAGCGCTTCGATAATTTCAGAGTCGGTTTTGCCTACGCCGGCATAAACGACCTTTGATGCATTACCGCCAGCCTGTAGAACGCGATATAACTCACCGCCGCTGACAATGTCAAATCCGCTGCCCGTTTCAGCCAGGAATTTTAGAATATTTATATTACCACAGGCCTTCACAGAATAACAAATTGTGGTATCAAGGCCGCTATAAGCCTTTTGAACCTTTTGCAGATGGTCGATAAAGGTGGCTTTGCTGTAGATATAGACCGGAGTGCCGACTTCGGCGATGATTTCCCGAACATCGACATTTTCAGCAAACAAACGGCCATTTTTGTAGTTGAAATAATCCATATTTCTCTTTTCTTTACAAACAGGCAGTTAAGATTACGAAAATTCTTCTCAATGTCAATAATTGCTTAAAGCAGTATAAAGACTTAAAGACCGATTTCAAGAATTCCATCGGTCCGGGCTGGCTGAAATAATTACACTGTCGCACGTAATATAGTAAATTCGGTTTTATGCGCACAAAAAAATGGAAGGCTCCATCATACCAAAGGAGCCTTCCATTTTTGCATAACTTCTCGAAGTTCTTAGACTCGAGTTCGACTGTTACGCTATTTTTTCTTTTTGGCTTTTTTCTTCGCTGCTTTCTTTTTAGCTTTCTTTTTAGCCATCATTTCTCCTTTCGATACTTACTTAGTTTTTTACCATAACAAAAATGTGATTAACTAAACTTAACGCTTTATACATTTTTTATCGTCCAAAAGTTAAAAAATACTTCATAAAATTTCTGTTATCAGACTTTTAAACACCGTTTCATAACGTTTATCATTAGACTCAATAAAATATGTTCATTTGTTTTTTCACGATTAAATTTTTTAATTCACTCTCACTTTTAAAGAAATTTTTTACTCTAACAAATAAATCGGTTGTTATAGTTATTTGCATTAAAGGCGTTTTATTAAGCTTGTGAGCCGTTTTCGCTGCATTTGATTGAAGAAGAAAAAGTATTTTCTTTATTGTAGTATTTATCTTCAAAGTATTATTAAATATTAAAATCTAACCGATGTTGACTTGCTTTTTGAAAGCTTTTGATGTTTATTACTTGTGTCGGAAGATAAAAAAAAATTTGATTTTTTATAATTTTTTTTCTCAACAACGCGCAATTTACTTGTTAAATGTTTTATGGTTAAAAGAAAAATGGTTTTGTTTGGTGGTACATTCGACCCGATTCATCTCGGCCATACCGTTGTTGCTCCGGTTGCTGCCGACCACATCGGAGCAGAGAAAATTATTTTCATACCTGCAAAGCACTCTGTTCTCAAGAGCTTTTCTCCTAAAGCAAGTGATGATGACCGACTGGCTATGATAGCTCTTGCAATTACCGAGTATAAGAATTTTCACTTAAGTGATTACGAATTGAAAAAGCCGTACCCAAGCTACACGTTAGAAACCGTAAGAAAATTTCAGGCCGACTACGGTGTTAATACTTCAATTTATTGGCTCATCGGCGCCGACAGTATTGAGGACTTGCCGCATTGGTATAAAACTGCTGAGTTAATCGATGAGTGTAACCTGTCCGTGATGCACAGGGCCGGCTGTAAACTGCCGGATTTTACTCAATTTACAGCTATTTGGGGCTCTGGTCGTGTCGAAAAACTTCAGCGAAATATTATCCGGACACCTTTAATTGATATTAGCAGCACTGAAATACGAGACAGACTGTCCACAGGCCGTGACGTAAATGAAATGTTGCACCCACCCGTCGCCGAATATATCCGAAAACACGGTCTTTACCGGTAAAAAGCCCGGCCTTACCCCAAAGCTTTAACTGATTTCACAAGCCAATCGCACCAGTCGGTGAAACCTTCGCCGGTCTTGGCTGATATTGTAAAAATCTCAATATCTTTATTTAATTTGCGGACATCGGCTTTGACCCGTTCGGTATCAAAATCCACCTGCACTCCGGCCGCCAACAGGTCAATTTTATTTACAAGCAGAACTTTTGACTTTGCAAAAATTCCGGGATACTTCGCCGGCTTATCATCTCCCTCTGCAACGGAAAGCACAACAACCTTACCGTTTTCACCCAGTTCGAAGGAAGACGGGCAAACGAGGTTGCCCACGTTCTCTATAAAAATCAAATTCAAATCATCGACCGGCAAACTCTCTAAAGCCCGGCTTACCTGAACCGCTGATAAATGGCATGCACCATCGGTGTTTACCTGGACCGCCGGCGCCTCGGTAGCTCTGATTCTTTCAGCATCTATATCTGTTTTGATATCGCCTTCAATGACACCGATTTTAATTTTATCTTTCAGTTCGATTATAGTCCTTGCCAAAATCGTGGTCTTTCCTGAACCGGGTGATGATATCATATTCAGACACAATTTTTTTTGCTCAGCTAAGAAGCTGCTGTTTTTACGGGCGTATTCCTCATTCGCACTGAGAATTTTCTTACCGATATTAACTTTGAACATCTTATTATTACTCCGTTTCAAATTCTATTGTCTCCAGCATCAAAGGCTCACTCGGCATCAGTTCGAAATCACCGCCGCACTTTGGACAAGTCGGAGACGAAAGCTCAAATTCAAAAGCCTCCTCACAATTTTTGCACCGCGCCTGTATCGGCTTATGCTCTATTTCCAGTTTCATCCCCTCGCAGACTGTGCCTTTGCCGACAACTTCGAAGGCAAAACAAAGCGTTTCATCATTGATAGCATCGAAGGCCCCGCAACTTATTTTGGCCCAAATAGGTGTTGCGTTCTGTTTTGCAGCTTCAGATGAAATCGCCGCCAACAGGCTTTGCGCTACCATCGTTTCGTGCATCAGCATATCCTCGGAAGTTCGCGTCCGTATGGCATCTGGACAATTCTCCTGCCGCCGATTCTGGTAATCATTTCCACCACAGGCACATCACGGGTCTCCACAATCTCTCCAATTATACTTGCTTTTTCGCCCAGTTGATTTTTCCTGCAGATTTTCAGGCATTGTTCTGCTGATTCCGGCGAGATAATCGCTGCGAATTTGCCTTCGTTGGCGATATTGAGCACGTCAAAACCGAGCATATCCGCTGCCGCCTGTACCGTCGGATTAATCGCAATATCTTCCTCACAAATTTCGACACTAAAACCTGTGCCTCTGCTGATATCGTTAAGTGTTACAGCCAATCCCCCGCGGGTGGGGTCTCGCATAAATCTTATACCTTCGGTGTTTTCCAGCAATTGGCAAATCAGTTCAGACAATGCCGAGCAGTCGCTTTTCAACTGCGATTGAAATTTCATATCTTCCCGTTGGGAGATGATAGTCATACCATGGTCGCCGATTGTGCCGTTGATAAGGATTTTATCACCGGCCTTGATTTTTTTTAAACCCAGCTCAACGCCTTTCGGCCGTACTCCTATCCCCGCTGTATTTATAAAAATCTTATCAGCGGCGCCGGCTTCAACTGTCTTGGTATCACCGGTAACAATATCAACGCCGCTGGCTTTGGCGGTACGGCTGATACTGTCTAATATTTTTTCCAGCAGCTCAAACTCAAAGCCGGCCTCTATTATCAGCGATAAAGACAAAGCGATGGGCTTTGCGCCGGCAACGGCCAAATCGTTTATCGTCCCGCAGACTGCAAGTTTTCCGATGTCGCCGCCGTTAAAAAATAACGGTTTGACCACGTAACTATCCGTTGTAAAACACAGCGAAGCAGATTCAATATCTAATCTTGCCGCATCAGCCAGCTCGCTGAGGATATCATTCTTTAATCTTGGCAGAATTGTATGACGAACTAATTCGTCGCTTAATTGTCCTCCGCCGCCATGTGCCAGCAGGATTCTATCGTGTCTTTTTGCTTCCATCACCTGCGCATCATCTCTTTCTCTGTCCATACTTGAACCAGGCCGCACAAGCCCCCTCCGAGCTTACCATGCAGGGTCCGACCGGCGTCTGGGGGCTGCAGTTTACCCCGAACAACCCGCATTCAGCCGGCTCTATCAGACCGCAAAGAACTTCCCCGCATCGACAGCCGCTGGTATCCTCAACATGTTTTTCGGTTATATTGAATCGTTCAAGAGCATCGAACCGACTATATTTATCTTTGAGCTTAAGTGTGCTTTTTTCTATTTTGCCCAATCCCCGCCAGTACCCGTCCACAGGCTCAAAGCACTCAGCAATGATTTTTTGTGCGGTTATATTGCCCTGCTCGGTCACCACGGCCGAGTATATTGATTTTATTTCAACTTTGTCCGCAACAAGTTGCCGACAGATTTCAGCCAGACCCTCAATTATCTGTATCGGTTCGAAGCCGGCCACCACGCACGGCCGACCAAAAGTTTCCACAATCTCCGCAAAAGCGCCAAACCCGATTATAACACTGACGTGCCCTGGACAAAGAAACCCGTCTATTTTATCATTCTTCTCGCTCAAAAGAGCCCTCATCGCAGGGACAACCAGCTTGTGCCCGCTCAAAACACAGAAATTATCGATTTTCTCTGCCTCTGCCTCTTTTACCACCACCGCTGTAGCCGGCGTAGTTGTTTCAAAACCGACCGCAACAAACACAACCGTCTTATCAGGATTGTCTTTAGCCAATTGCAGAGCATCTTCACTGCTGAGGACAACCTTTATATTATCGCCTGGTTGATTTGTTTCCAGTGACCCGCCTTTTCCCGGTACGCGAATCATATCCCCGTATGTCGCAATCAGGCAATCGTCACGGCTGGCAAGTTCCAGAACGATATCGATGTAACTCTGGTCGGTAACACACACCGGACAACCCGGCCCGGATAAAAGTTTTAAGCCTTTGGGAAGGGTCGGCCTTATGCCGCTGCGGAATATAGAAACCGTATGAGTTCCGCAGACTTCCATTATATTGATTTGCCGACCCAATTGCTTGCAGGCCGAATCCATAATAGTCTGTGCTTTATAAATTCTTTCGAGCATAATAGTCTAAACCTACCCCGAAATTTTATTCTGTGTATCATTAAAAACATCGATTTCCGCAAGAAGCTGCCAGGTCTTTTTGGCTTCTTCTTCGTCAACGAGCGAAATGGCAAAACCGGCATGTATCAGCACCAAATCACCAAGCTTCGCTTCCGGCAGCAGTGAAGTCTTGGTTTTCCAGCGGTTGCCCATCGCATCGACAACCGCATTATCACCCTCCATCTCAACTATTCTTGCCGGTATCGCCAAACACATAAATCAAACCTCATCGCTCACCAGATATGAAGCGAAAATTACGGATACACTTCACTGGTTACGATTAACTAAATTGACCGCAATTGCAGCCTGTCCTAAGGATATTCCCCCGTCATTAGACGGGACATCTCGATTAAATAATACGCAAAAATCGCTTTTCTTCAAGAGTTTAATCAAACAGTTGGTTAAATACCTGTTACAAAACACCCCGCCGCTCAATGCGACCATATTTAATTTTTTGCTTTTTCGTGCCCTTTTTGCCATCTCTAACAGGGCGGCAGCTATAGTATTATGGAACCTTGCCGAAATAATCCCACGGGTTTCGCCTTCTTGAATATCGGCGATAAGCTGTCTTACCATTTTACTCAAACTAAGCTTCACCGGCTTGCCGGCGCCGTTGATAAATTCGAAATCATAGTGCTCTTCGATACCGTTGACAACAATTGCTTCCAGAGCCATCGGAAGCTGAGCCTCGAAATGATTGTAGCTGCCCAACCCGACCATAGCGGCAACTGCATCGAAAACCCTGCCCAAACTGGAAGTCTCGACAGTGTTAATTTGTTTTTCAATTTGCTCTGATATGACCTGTGCTTTTTGATTTCCATCCGGCTCAATTCGCTCAAAAAGCCATCTGAATTTGCGAAGTTCGAAATTACTCCCATAAGTTTGTTTTAACAGCCCCACAAGCGGCCTTATAGCCTCTTTACCTGCTTTGTCCGCACCTGCCAGAGAATAATAAGCCAAATGCCCGAACCTTTCAAAATCATCTAACGTCGCTATCAGACACTCACACCCCCAAATCGCTCCGTCCGTCCCGTACCCCGTCCCATCGGCTGAAAGCCCGATGACAGGCCCTTCAAGCTCGTGTTCAACCAAAACAGAAGCAATATGTGCCCAGTGATGTTGAACCCGGACAATTCTTGTGTTGGGTATCGAAGATGCGTATTGCGTGGATAAATATCCGGGATGAAGGTCACAGGCCGCAACTTCCGGCTCAATCTCAAACAGTCTCCCCAAATGCTCAATTGAACCGATATAGTGATGATAGACCTCTGCATCCTCCAAATCGCCTATGTGCTCGCTGCAAATTAGCTGATTTTGTTTCGCAAAACAAAAAGTATTTTTCAAATCTCCGCCGGCCGCAAATATATCCTGCTCGCATTTTTTTTCAGTAACTATTGGTGTCGGTACATATCCCCTCGCCCTCCGAAGCAATACCGGCCGCTCACCGACAATATGCACAATTGAATCGTCAACCTGCCGGTAAATCTCCCTGTCGTGCATCAAAAAAGCATCCGTAACCGGACCCAATCTCTCCAGCGCCAAAGAATTCCTGCAAATCAGCGGCTCATCTGAGATATTCCCGCTGGTCATCACCAGAACTTCTATATCTTTGTCAAACAATAGATAATGCAGCGGTGCATAACATAGCATAAAACCGTAGGTGCTGACGCCTTCGGCAGCGCTCTCCGCTATGGCTGAATTTTCTCTCTTCGGTAGTAAAACAATCGGGCATTGAGGACTTCTCAGCACCTTCTCCGCCAATTCACTCACACCTGCATACTCTTTTATTCCTTCAATCGTACCAGCCATCATAGCAAATGGTTTATGGTCTCTTCGTTTGCGCTCTCGCAGTCTCTTTACTGCCTTTTCATCGAGTGCATTGACGGCCAAATGAAAACCACCGATACCTTTTATCGCCACAACTTTTCCATCTAAGAGCAATCGCGCAGCTTCGGTGATTACTTCATCGGTCTGCGTTGTTATCGTTTTGCCTTTACTGTCTCTCAGCCAAATTTTCGGTCCGCAAGTTTCGCAGGCAACCGGCTGGGCGTGAAAACGCCTGTCGGTTACATCAGTGTATTGAGCAGCGCATTTCTCGCACATCTCAAAAGCCGTCATCGTGGTATTGGGCCTGTCATAAGGTATGTTTTTGACTATTGAATACCTCGGCCCGCAATTCGTGCAGTTTATAAAAGGATACCCATATCTGAAATCATTTTCATCACCCATCTCTTCAAGACAGTCCCGGCAAACAATCATATCAGCCGTAACCTGCGAAAGTGCCGTCCCCTCCGAATCGCTGGCCTTGATAATGAATTTATTTTCTCCCTCGACAACAGCTATATCAACCGCTTCACAGCTCCTTATCTCCGCCATTGCCGGCTTATCATCACCTCCCAGCCGAACCAGAAATTCTGCTATTTTCTCTTCCCCCCCCTGCAGCTCGACTGTTACCCCCTTCGTATCGTTATACACAAATCCATAAAGCCCCAAACCTTCAGCTATCTTAAACACAGCCGGTCGAAACCCAACTCCCTGAACGCGCCCTGTGATGAATATTCTTCGTCTTTTGTTCAAAATTCTTAACTTTATCTCTTAATGCCGTCGATAAGTATTCTTGAATGAAACTAAAACTATTATACTTAACGGTACGAAAAAGACAATCGCCTGTTCAATTACCACAGGCTGCATAAAAGCCGAAAATTGCCGATGATTTGAAAATATAGTTGCACAAAGCAAAAGTCTGTGCTAATATAACAATACTTCGGGGCCTTAGCTCAGTTGGGAGAGCGCTTGCATGGCATGCAAGAGGTCGTGGGTTCGAATCCCATAGGCTCCAGTCAACATCTATTACTCGCTCAGACCCCAATTTCCTATCCCGCAAAGCAGCGCAGGGGCAGACAAATGATTTTCGATTAGCCCCGACACCCGTGGTCGGGGTTCCCACCAGTACCCGTTCCCGGGGCTAACCGTTGTGGTTGTTAACATATTCTATTTTTCGCAGGAGTACTTCTTCGGAAAAACAAAATCGCTTGTCGAAACCTTTTGTCCAAATTCGACCGGTTCGGCCATTTTCCCAAAGTGCACTCGTGGTCAGGCTTTTATACCTTCCTGCAATTTTTTCGATTGATTCTGAATGCGGCCTTGCCACTAAATGGATATGGTTTGTACATACACCCAAAGCTTCTATGCTATGACCGATTCTATCAGCCTCAATCAAAATTGTCTGGCGTATAATTTGTTTTTCCTGTGCCGTTAAAATTACTCTTTCTGACTTTTGTTTTTTACGATTGGCCTTTTCTAATACCTTGTTCTCTGAAAGAATTTTACCGTTCTTTACATATCCACGTGCGTCACCCTG